>WQXZ01000001.1 GCA_009781525.1 Coriobacteriia bacterium
ATCGGTTGGACCACCTTTGACATGAAAGGTGATGTCATAGGACTCACCAGAAATCGGTCGAGCAGGTATACCTATCAGATAAACCTCGACATTTGCAGCCAGATAGTCAGCATCCAGAGAAAGACGCCCTTTGGCTTCCGCTAAGGTTATCAGTTGGCTATCCCGCTCTATAGCAGGCAGCGTCATCAGCCTTATGGCATTGTTAACCGATATCTCGAAGTCAAATGCACCTATGAAGGCAGTCTGGTATCCAACAGTAATCTTAGCCACCCGATAGATAGTCGGGTCAGCGATAGACTCATAGACAAGCAGATACTCTTTGCCATTCGGATTCTCAGCATAAAACGTGTTCTTATCCAGATAAAAATCTGGATCATCCCAGGCTGGAGTGATGCTTCGAATGCGTAGCTCGGTGCTCATGGGGGGTGCGCCGGCGCGGATGGTAGCCTGGGCATTGATGGTTGCCATCAATGCATCGTTTTGGGCGGTGGGCGACATTCTGGCGATTGCCTCTGCCTGGTCAAGCGTTATCCAGGCATCCTGGTGGGTCAGAATCAGGTCGGGCTGCGACACCAGCAAGCCAGGTGCAGCCAGGAGCATGGTGTCGTGGCATGGGGTGTCGACCAGCGGGTTTGCGTTGCCCTGGGCATCTGCAAGGACGAAGTAGATGGTGTCGCCTTCGCGCAGTGTCGAGCTGTAGTTGTCGGGGATGTCAAAGCTCCAGGTGCCATTGGCGTTCAGCTGGCCTTGGATGGGTGCACCGGTGCTGTCTGTCATGAAGTTGCCTGGAGTGTTGACGACGGCATAGAGTCTGACTGCCGGATCGGGGTTGTGCGGCTCAAAGGCAGCCTGCTCGGCTGCCGGTGACCAGGTACCTGTGATATGGGATATCAGGTTTATCCAGAATTTGCCGTTGCTGGGCATGGTTACAGTAGCCGGTTTTGGCGGCAGGATATCTGTGACTGTAACAACCTGGTTGGTGATAGAGGTTGCCAGGTGAACGGAGGCAGACGGGTTGTCGACCAGACCGCGCCAGGCTGAGTCGACCCGATAACTGTCGCCAGGCATCAGGTAGCTGCCATTGGTGTAGCGAACCACGCCGCTTATGGACGCGACATCGGTCTGAACCGTGTAGATGTTATCGGGATTGATTGAGGTAACCTGACCTGCGATTGATTGTTGCCAGGTGGTCTCGCCGGCAGGCAGAATGCCAAAGCGACCGTAGACTTCGTCTGTCCAGATCGGGCGACCTGCGAAGTTGAGTCCTTCCGGTACCACACCAGTGGCGCGAACATAGAGATCGGCATTGGTTGCCGGTAGCAGGCTTTGGATTATCGGGTTGGCGTTATTGCCGGAGATACGGCGATAGGGAGTCATTCCCTGGCTGCCGAAGCTTGATGCTGTTGTGTTGAACGTCGGGTCGGTTGAGCTGACAAAGGTATTGAAGTTTGTTCCTTTGAGCTGGTAGGTATTAAGCGTCCATGATCTATAGGGGTTTCCGCTTACCGCGTTGTCTGAGCTATTGGTTGCATTGGCATTACCGCCAACGCGGCTGGTGCCGTTGCCCCAGACCGCAACATCGGAGTAGCTTGATGTGAAGGTATTGTTTGAGCCGTTCGCGTCAAAAACACGGGCGCCAACTCGGGGGTTCGTGTTCATGAAGTTGTAGTAAAGCGGGCTGTAGCATTCAAAGCTGAAGTTATTGCCAGCTGAGAAGATTCCCTGAGAGTTACTGTTCAGATTGCCTTCAGCTAAAAATATCGCGCCTGGACCAACGTAGATTGTTCCGTAGGTGCGCGTTCCTGCAGCAACAGCGGCTCCCTGAGTGGATATCAGGTTGATGTTGGAGTATAAGCCGTCAACATGGAAGGTGAAGTAGTTGGCATCGAACTCGACTGCTGCCTTGTTCTGGTCGGCACCACTGGTTGCTGGAGTAGCGTAATTTCCGGTTTGCCCGTAGTTGATGATGCTGACTGAAGCACCGCCAGTGACATAGAAGCTGTTGCGGGCTCCGGTACCAAAGCGCACGGCTGCTGGAGAATACGACCCACCAGATGCATGCTTGGTGATGTTGACGGTAGCCTGATTGGTTACGGTGAAGGTCTGGTTACCGACACTGCGAAAGCGAATAGTACCGCCAAGATTGTTGTTGCAGCCAAAGGACTCCAGGTTCATCAGCGTACCTGGACCATCAACTATGAAGTTGCCACCGTCAATCTGTTGAACAATGCAGGGCATGCCCACATTGTTACCCGAGCGCAGGCTTAAGACGTTCAGTGTTGCACCGTTGGTAATCTGAAAGCCACCACCACCAGTACCATTGCTCACGTTATATGCCTGGGCTGTCATGGTGATGGTTCCGCCTGAAACACCGGTTCCACTGCCATTGCCGCGCACGTCAAGCAAACTGCCTGGACCGTCAACAATGATAAATGCAGTGGTTCCGCTGCCGGTTCCTGCCTGCATGTTGATTGCCTGAGTCGCTCCGGTACCGCGGCTATAGATGAATACTTTGGCGCCGCCGACGACTGATAAGGCATTGCGCCTGCCTGCTACGTTTGCGTTAATAGGATCGTTACCACCAGAGAAAGTGACAACAGTATCAGCTCCGTAATAATTCTGAATCGGAGCATCGATGATGGTTGAGTTGTTGGTGCCGACATCCCAGCTGGTAATACCGCTGACGTTGACTGCGACAGCTCGTGGAGTCCAAACCAAACCGGCAACTGGAGCAGGTGTGCCAGCCCTCAGGTTATGCAGGTTAATCGTCCAGTTTGTTGAGTTTGCTGCGGTTGAGTAGATAAGCGAGCTGCCGTCAGCCGCTCCAGAATTGGGTCTGACAATTGCCAAGTCTCTAAGTGTGAACGCAGTGTTTGCTGGAGCGGAGTTCAGTACGAAAGCTACTGCGATATTGGTATTCGGTGACGCTGCATCGCGGAAGTCCAGATAAAATCCTTGGCCGTTGATAGTCAATGTGCGTGAGATTGCTGGCAGATTGTTGCCTGCACCAGTGCCACCACTGCGCTGGATATTGTTCATCAGGCGAATCTCGTAAATGCTGGTGTTGCTGATTGCGGCGCGCAGGTCGTTCCAGTTCTCGACACCGACAACACCAGGCGAGATATCGATGAGCGCCAGCGGCATGATGCCTTCAAAGTCGGGGTCGGGGTCGCTGCCAGGCCAGTCGATGCCGCCGTCACCGTCGCGGTCGGGGTTGGAGGCGGTGCCGCTGCCACTGCCAAGCCAGTCGATGCCGCCGTCACCGTCGCGGTCGGTGTCGCTGTCAAGCCAGTCGGGACCGGACCCGTATCCGAGCCCGATCCCGCCAGTTTCGCTGGGTCCGTCAAGCCCGAATCCGTCAGTTCCGAGCCCCCCTGAGCCAGACCCATTGTCGTATCCCCCTGGTAAAGCAGATCCATTACCAGGACTGACAGCATCTACGCTACCTGCCCAGTCTGGTAGGTCTGGTTGGCTATTGCTGCCTGGAGAGGTGTCCGTTGAGTTCCCATATTCGACCAGTGTATCTTGAGGAGCAATTATCTGGTCTGCAAACAATGCCAGCGGCATCAAAGCCACCAGCACCATATTGATAGTCAGAAGAATAATCAGTATCTTGGACAAGCCCTCTCTTCTACTGGTCCGGTAACGATTACCCCGATGGTGCCTGACCGATTTGTTTTGCCCCATACTCATTGTGTCCCCTTCCTGCACGTACTTCTTAAGAATCAGCAGCTTCATACATAGCAACCGGTTCAATACTGCTCAGCACCAGGCTGCTACTCTGCCTGACAAAACCAAACAGACAGGCATCATTGACCGTAATCGCCTGTCCATTCAAAACCAATGTGTAGTGCGGACGCGCCAATATATAGACCGTTGACCTATCAACGGTTATCTCTCCGATAGTCAGACTGTGATAGGCAATCGAGTAACCGCTGTATGAAGTCAAAAACCTTTCTGCGTTGCTCCCAGTAATAATCACGTTATAAACAGCATCACTATCACTGTTCAGATAAGCCACCCAATCAGAGTTGACGGCTAAAAGCACTGCTATAGCGGTCGCATCGATTAAAACCGTCTGACGCTGCTCACCACTGCCGATGCTATATAGATAGTTATCAGAAAGAGGCTTCAAATCTGCCAGGTTGACCGAAGTCGACGCTTGGTCGATCCGACTGACGGTTAAGGATGGGTCATAGTAAATCTCAGCAATAGCTGCATTATGATTATGCTCAAGTTGGGACAATATCAAGGCTACTTGATCAGCATTCGCGTTTATCTGCTCAGCTGGCTTACCTGAGAAAACCAACGCCCCAACCAGCAGAACATCGACTGCACAGATAAATGCGATTAGCCATAAAACGCGTCGCTGCCACATGACGCGAGCATCAGAGCTTGCCTGCAGCACACGAGTTACTGTAGAAAGCCTCGTCACATCTGCAGACATAGCAAGTGCACTTGCCCTTTTGATATCCCCAACCGTCCTCTCCAATACGACAAACAACCAGCCCAAGCCTCGCGACCATTCACTTTCAACCCTCGCGAGCCTTCAGTATCACCTCGCTCGCTTGCGGTTTCAAGCATCGCAAGGTTACAGACTCTAGCCTTTCCCACAAACGGCTTCAAAACCTACGAGGTTTCTACTTCAAGCCTTGACCGTCAGCAGCCTTAGGGCCCACGAGGTTACGATTTCAAACCCTACGAACTCGACAGGATTTGACCTCCCTCACAAATAAAGACTGTTTTGGCTGAAGATTCACAACAACAACAGCACTTTTTATTTTTCTATGGAATTCTTAGTGTGGTAGCAAAATGTATGTTTGCGAAGCTTTTGTGATTGGTTTACCACAAGCGAGTAAACGCATCACAAATCCGCTTAGTTGCCGTTGATGTCTCTTCACTGGATCCAGAACCAATCGGTAGAAAGCCGAACTCGTCTGTGATCAGAAAGGCTTGGTTCATCTGGGCAGCTTTTTGTACTTGCTCTGGTGTCTGCAGCTCTGTCTGCACTTCAATACCTAATGTCGTTGCCAGATCTCGACAAAGTGTGGATGTCGCAGTATATATTTCGCAAACGCTGGCAATCAGTATATCGTCGCGCTCTATCCAGACATCGCCAGCAAGTATGGGCTCTGGCGGACGGGTAGGCTGGTCGCTCTCGGCGGGAAGAGCCTTCGCCTCGCCTGCGCCCTGGTCGCTCTCGGCACAGGCGAGCGAGGTCTTATCCACAAAAATATTTGTGTCAGTCAGGTCAAGGTAACTTCTGTTGAGGCCAACTACGAAGCCTTGTTCGGTTCGCAGGTCGCTCGGAGACAGCGGAGGCGGCTGGCGCGGCTCGTCCATGGTCAAGCGTACCTCGCTGGCTGGATCGATGTGCAGCACGAGGACTGCCTCCTGGCCTTTGCGGAGCATGCTGAGCATTGCCCATTCGAGGCGCTCGTGAATCCAACCGATTAGGGCATCGGGGAGCTCGAGTTTGGCTAGCGCGCGCATGTGGCGCTGGCGCAGCGGTAGTTTGCCGTCATGGATGCGCCAGCGCAGGATGGTTTGCTGTGTCATGCTTGCTTTCGGTCGCTGCAGCGGCTGCTTCGGCTGCCTTGTGGGCTGCCAGTGGGCTTGCCGGGGTACGCGTTTCTAGTGGCGAAAGTGGCGGGCGCCGGTGAATACCAGGGCAACACCAGCGGCGTTGGCTGCGGCGATGACCTCATCGTCGCGGACCGATCCGCCTGGCTGAATAACCGCTTTGACTCCCGCGGTGATTAGCACTTCCATCGAGTCAGCGAAGGGCATAAAGGCATCCGATGCGGCAACTGCGCCGATTGCGGCTTCGCCAGCTTGCTCAGCAGCGATGCGGGCTGAATTGACCCGGTTGGGCTGACCTGCTCCGGCTCCGACCATGCAGAAGTCGTTAGCGATGACAATGGCGTTGCTTTTGACGCTTTTCACGCACTTCCAGGCAAAGAGCAGCTGATCGTACTCGTCCGGCGTTGGTTGGCGTTCGGAGGCGATGGTGTAGGCTGACTGGTCGGTCTCGACAGCATCTGCCTGCATAACCAGCAATCCGCCTTCAACACTCTTGTAGTCAAGCTGCCAGCCGGCGGGGTTGAGTCCGCTGGTTGCCAGCACGCGAATCGATGGCTTTTCGCTGAGCAACTCGGCTGCGGTTACATCAACACTGGGGGCGATGATAGCCTCGACGAATTGGTCGTTTGCGTAGATTGCCTGTACCATTGCGGCGCTGACTGGGCGATTGAAAGCCATAACGCCACCGTAGGCGCTGGTTGGATCGACATCATGAGCGCGTTGGTAGGCGGTCACGATGTCAGCGTGTTGGGCGATTCCACAGGGAGTCAAGTGCTTGACAATCACAGCGGCTGGTCCATCGAACTCGCGAACAGCTGCCCAAGCGGCATCTATGTCAAGGAAGTTGTTGTAGGAAAGCTCTTTGCCTTGGACAAAGGCTGCATAGCCTAAAGTGAAGTCGCGATTAACCCCTTCTGGTAGGCTGCCTTCTGGCATTACCTGACGATAGAAAGCAGCGTTTTGGTGCGGGTTTTCACCATAGCGGAGTGTAGCCTGCCTGGGCAGACTGAGGTTGAGCTTCAGCGGAAACACCAGGTTGTCATCAGCATTTGGAGTGAGGTCGACTTCCGGAAGACTGATCTGAGCGTTCATCCATTTAAAAATCGCCTCGTCGTAGGTGCTTGTCAGCCCGAAGGCAAGATAGGCCAGACGCTGACGGGTGGCAAAGGTAGTCGCACCGGCGTTGGTACGGAGTTCATCAATGATTGCGTCATATTGGTCGGGAGAAGTGACGACAGTGACCGAGTCGTGGTTCTTAGCGGCTGAGCGAATCATTGCTGGTCCGCCGATGTCGATGTTCTCGATTGCGGTTTCGTAGCTGGTTCCCGGAGTTGCGATTGTTGCTGAGAAGGCGTAGAGGTTGACCACGATCATGTCGATCGGCTCGATGCCGTGCTCTGCAGCTTGCTCCAGGTGCTCAGGCACGTCACGGCGTGCCAATAATCCGCCGTGGACGCGAGGATGCAGGGTTTTGACCCTGCCGTCCATCATCTCGGGAAAGCCAGTGACATCCTCGATCGGAGTGACCTCGACTTCAGCTTCGGTCAACGTCCGGGCTGTTCCGCCGGTTGAGATGATCTGGATGCCGAACTCCTGCGACAGGGTGCGGGCGAACTCCGCCACACCGGACTTGTCGGTGACCGAAATCAGCGCGCGCTTGATTGGCAGGTCGGTGGGGGCAGCGGGGGCAGGGGCGGCGGCCTCGGCGGGGGTGGCGGGGGCAGCAGCTGCCTCTTTGACGCCGGAATTGTCTTGTGGTACTTCTGGTTCTCTATTGTTCATGGGTGCTCCCCTCGTAGAAAGATAAGTGATTTGCTTGCTTGAAATAATAACAGGTTGGTATTTATTCAGCTAGCCAGTTACTGAAAACAGGATGCTTCGAAGATTGCTCTGTTTTAGCATGAACATGGTGTTCTCATACCTAAGCCTCTTCCCAAGCCTTATCGCCAGAAGTTTTGCAACCTTCTCAAGTTCTTTGTAACTATAAATCTGTTTGCTGGTAACAGTGTAGACAGTGATGCCTATCGCATTCAGCACATTCCTTCGTTTCGAGTCACTGGCTATTCGCTCTGCTCCGGTGTGGTATTGATTACTGTCGTACTCCACTGCTAGATTCGCGTCGCGCCAAAGCAGATCACAGGAATAAAATGATTTACTTGAGTTGCTGCGGATCTCCTTGACCGGAGTTATCCGGCTGTTTAGCTCGGGAACTGGTAGTCCATAGCCACCTAACCTATACGGTAAAATCATCAGCATTACCAGGATGGTCTCCATTGGGGACGCAGACCCGTCAGCAATGTAATTCAGCGCTTTCCTTGCATTTTTGACTCCATCTGCTCCCTCCATTCTATCAACGAAAGCAGACAGCTTACTCACGCTAGTCAGCTGCGGACGACTGTAGAACCCGCTCAAAGCACTGGTGGTAAGAGTGGCAGAAGCCGCGATAGCAGCGGCACCTGTAGCACCCTCTGTTCCAGCAGCATCTCTGTTGCCATCAACTCCCGAGTTCTTATACACATAGGTGTTGTTAGTTCCAGCAAATCCTGACAGCGAATAGGTTCCACAAAGCTCGAAACCAAGCATGATCAGCTTAATTAATGGCAGTTCGCTTGCCATTTGAACAAAACACAGTTCTGGCGAGGATATAAACACTCCATCGCCAAGATCGATCAGGCTTTTATCAGGCAACAGACTATTGCACACAATTGAGTGAAACTGGCGTGACCTTCGTTTTAGAGCGTTTCGATTCACCAGAATACTTAGCGGTAGAGGCAAGCCAAGATTGCTTGCTGTACCGAGAGTCGTTTCAGCAGGCAGAGTGTCAGGGGTTCTTCTACTGCGAGCATGTTTATTACTTCCCAACATGCCGCCCCCATGGATACGCCAGTATTGTTGTGCAGATTGGTGTGAGATACATATTTCCATAATGCTATTATACTAGCATGTTCCGCTCAGATTATGGTCTCTTCTTCTCTTTTGTTTTCACCTTAATCACATATTCTCGTGTTATTACCTGTTAAACAACTCGTTTAGGAGGTGCGGACGGATGGCAATCAACCCCGATGAGATCACTGAGAATGCTCCGCGTCAAAAAATCCTAGTTGACGGCAGAGATTGACGATTGTGGCGATTTTGGCTCTTATGTGAAGCTGCTTTCTTTGTGATGTCACAAGCATATAATGCAAACATGCAGGTCAGAGCCTTGTTCTTCGAACTCGTTATTATTTTGAATGTCGCCATTTACACTCAAATCGCCACAATCGTCAATCTCTGCCGTCAACTAGGATTTTTTGACGCACGCAACGCATTGGGCTCGATTCGGTGGTTGATTCCGTGAGCGTAGCGCTGGCTTCTGTTCGAATCTTGCCCGCCCGCTCAGCCTTTATATCTGGATAAGACCTCGCTCCTTAAGCTTGCCTCAAACGCGAACCAGCCGGCTAACTTTCGTGCAACCGGCTGGTTGATTTTATTTTGGTGGATTAACCGCTCAGAAGGGACAAGAGTGGGACAAAAGTGCCCGTCCCCTTTGTCCCCCCTTTGTCCCAGCGCTAGCCAGCCATTAGCTGCCTTTTGCGGCTGGTCAGCACCAGGTAGCATCCAACCAGCAGCATTGATATTGAGCCTGCTCCGGCAAAGAGCACCCCTGGGCTCTCGCCGGTCTTCGGTGTAGTGGAAGACCTGAGCGCAGTGTGCAGAATAAAGCTACTGACTGAAGCTCTGCAGATCGGGCAGGTGGTGAAGTCGATGCTGTTCGCAGGGAATACTGCACCACAGATCGGACAGCGATAGACAATCTCGTATGTATCCCTAAGATATTGAGCATCGCTGATGTTTGCTAAAGCGTCAGCAAAGATACCAGCATGTACATTTTCAGCTGCTCCAGCTCGGTTGAACATGCTTCTTGCAGCGGAGTATCCTTCAGCATCAGCGTCAGCACCGAAATCCGGATACATCACCGAATACTCATAGGTCTCGCTATCGATAGCCGCTTGGAGGTTCTCTGCGGTAGTGCCGACTGTTGGAGTTGCAGCTATCGGGCGAGATGCTGGGTCTGCTCCCATCGCAAGTAACAATATCCACTCGTCATCAGCATGTTTCTGCTCTGCTGCTGCTGTTGCTCTGAACAGGTTAGCTATATCGGGATACCCCTCTGCCTGTGCTTTCACTGCAAAAGCAAGGTAAGCAGCAGCAGCATTGGACTCGCCTTGAACCGAAGACATCAGGTTGCTAAAGGTGTCTGACGAGAGCACTGAGATATAGGATGCAAAGCTGGCTACACCTGCACCACAGATCGGGCAGTTGGAAGCTGGAACGCTGTCTCCGGTAAACACTGCTCCGCAGACCGGGCAGCGCCAGACCTGACCAAATGTATCTGCCAGATAGCCAGCATCATCCAGGTTGGCTAATGCATCGGCAAAGTTGCCTGCGTGTACCTCTTCAGCGGCACCGGCTCGATTGAACATGTTTCTTGCAGAAGTTCTGCCTTCAGCATTTGCATCAGCAGCAAAACCTGGGTACATCACAGAGTATTCATAGGTCTCACCGTCGATAGCCGCTTGGAGGTTCTCTGCGGTAGTGCCGACTACCGGGGTTGCAGCTATCGGGCGAGATGCTGGGTCTGCTCCAATCGCCAACAATAGCGCCCACTCATCATCTGCATGCTTCTGTTCTGCAGCAGCTGTTGCTCTGAACAGGTTTGCTATATCGGGATACCCCTCTGCCTCTGCCTTCGCAGCAAAAGCAAGGTAAGCAGCAGCAGCATTGGACTCGCCTTGAACCGAAGCCATCAGGTCCATGAATGTGTTCGAGGAGAAAACAGCAATATATGGCACAAACCCTGCAGCAGCCGCACCACAGATCGGGCAGTTGGAAACCGGTATGGTGTCTCCGGTAAACACAGCTCCGCAGACCGGGCAGCGCCAGACCTGACCATATGCATCTGCCAGATAGCCAGCATCATCCAGGTTGGCTAATACATCGGCAAAGTTGCCTGCGTGCACCTCTTCAACCGCACCAGTTCTATTGAACATATTTCTCGCTGCAGTAAAGCCTTCAAGCTGTGCGTAAGCAGCAAAACCTGGATACATCACGATGTATTCATAGGTCTCACCGTCAATAGACGCTTGGAGGTTCTCTGCGGTAGTGCCGACTGTTGGAGCTGCAGCAAGAGGGCGAGTCGCAGGGTCAGCGCCCATCGCCAGTAACAACGCCCACTCATCATCTGCATGCTTCTGTTCTGCAGCAGCTGTTGCTCTATACAGATTGGCGATACCAGAATACCCTTCGGCTTCAGCCTTTGCCGCAAATGCAAGATAGGCAGCAACGGCGTTGGTCTCACCTTGAATCGAATCAATAAGAGCAGCAAAGGTATCTGAAGAGAGGATGGCGTTGTATGAGACAAAACTGCTTATTCCTGCATTACAGATCGGGCAGCGGGAACCCGGTATGGTGGCTCCAGTAAACACTGCACCACAGACCGGGCAGCGCCAGACCTGGTTAAAGCTCTCTGCCATGAAACTTGCATCAGCAAGATTATTCAGTGCTGTTGTAAAGTTACCAGCATGCATCTGTTCAGCTTGAAGCGTTCTTGTAAACAGGTTCCTGGCTGCTGTATACCCCTCATCAAGCGCATCTTGAGCAAAAACAGGATACATAACAGTGAACTCATAGGTTTCGCCGTCGATCGCAGCCTGTAGGTTCTCAGCGGTTGTACCTACAGCAGGCACCGCTGCAGTAGGTCGGCTAGCAGGATCAGCACCTAAACTTAAAAGAATCGCCCATTCGTCATCAGCATGCTTTGCTTCAGCAGCAGCAGTAGCAGTGAACAGATTGGCGATATATAAGTACCCGTCAGCTTTCGCTTTTGCCGCAAATGCTGTATAGGCTGCAGCTGCATTGGTCTCACCCTGCACAGCATCCATTAGGTTTGAATAGGTATCAGTGAATCTGAAAGAGATCGTCGTTCTGAACATCGGCTTTTCAACACCACAGATCGGGCAAACATTCGGCACAGAGTCATCTGTATATACCGCCCCACAGGTTGGGCATCGATAAACGGTGCCGAAAGCATAGATCAGCTCATCAACATCACCCAGGTTTGCCAGGGCGAAGGAGAAGTTCTGAGCATGCACCTCTTCAACCTGCCTGGTTCTGTTAAAGGTGTTCCGAGCTAAAACGTTACCGTCTAGTTCCGCATCATTAAAAAACCCTGGATACATTACAGTGAACTCATATGTCTCGCCGTCAATAGCAGCTTGCAGGTTCTCAGCAGTGGTGCCAACGGTTGGAGTTGCAGCAACTGGGCGATCTGCAGCGTCAGCGCCCAGGCTAACGAGTAAAGCCCATTCGTCATCGGCATGCTTTGCCTCAGCAGCAGCGGTTGCGCGGAACAGGTTGGCAATATCTGGGTGTCCTTCACTTTCTGCTTTTATCGCAAAAGCTGTGTAGGCAGCAGCGGCATTGGTCTCGCCTTGAACAGCATCCATCAGATTGTTATAGGTGTCACCAGCCGCAGCATATACCCTTGGAGGAACAAACACCCCAGCTAAAACCAGTATTAACGACAACGTTGTTGCCAAGACTCTCTTTGCTAACCTCGCATGGATGGCGGTCGACGTAAGCTCCATGGTTTCCCCTCCAT
The DNA here is from genome assembly GCA_009781525.1 of Coriobacteriia bacterium. Lineage (GTDB taxonomy): Bacteria > Actinomycetota > Coriobacteriia > Coriobacteriales > UBA8131 > WQXZ01. The sequence goes on from WQXZ01000001.1 coordinate 12,224, forward strand.
TTGCTAAATCACACTGCTATAGCTTGAATCTCATTTTCTGCTCGAAAACATAATATACCGTCGCCTAATAGGAATACAGCAGAATAGAAATATTCTTGCATGATGAATTAAGAACAACTTGAGCGAATACATGCTAGCTCTCATTCATTACAGCTAACCGCAGTATTCTATTTGCGAAATGATGGCAGCACCTAAAAGCCTACGAACGTCTGCGCGAGTCCCCGAATCCTCTGGATACGATAATCATGCCGGCAGCCAATAAGGTCAAAGCTATCACTTTCACTCGCTGGCTGAATACCCCTTCAGCTTCAGCCTCATCGACCTGATGCTCCAGAAAATCATCAACAGACGCTCGGCAGATCGAGCAGTTATCCCCAGGTAAGGGCACCACTGTGCCGGTATCTCCTGCCGAGAACACTGCGCCACAAACCGGACAGCGATAGAGCGTCCCAAAGGCTTCAGCCAGATACTCGGCATCGTCAAGCCTTGCCAGTGCATACTCAAAGTTGATGCCATGCACAGCCTCAACTGCGCTTAACTGGAAGAACAACCGGCTTGCATCGGCGCTTCTACTACCGGCACCGCGTGCTGTAGTAAAATTTGGATACATCGTGATGTACTCATAAGTCTCGCCGTCTATTGCAGCCTGCAGGTTCTCAGCCGTTGACCCAACAACCGGCACTGCGGCTTTCGGACGATCAGCAGGCTTAGCCCCCATCGCAGTCAGGATCACCCATAGCTCGTCCGCGTGCTGCTGCTCAGCAGCTGCAGTTGCTAAGAACAGATTAGCGACATCTAAATAGCCTTCATCCTCAGCCTGTTCAGCATAGGCAGTATAGGCAGCTACCGCGTTAGTCTCACCCTGAACGGCCGTCATCAGATTCTCGTAGGTATCGACCACTGATGTCGCAATATACCGAACAAATCTCACAGTAGCCGTTCCGCAAACCGGACAATTCGAAGTCGGCACCGTAGCAGCGCTGAATACCGCCCCGCAAACCGGACAGCGATAAACAGTGCTATAAGTATCCACCATATAATTACGAGCCTGTATGTTTTCTAAAGCATCCGCGTAGTTTCCGGCATGAATCTGCTCAGCTTTCATAGCCCTGTTGAACACCGAGATAGCATCACTCGCATACTCAGCCCGCGCCTCCTCAATAAACGATGGATACATCACCGTGTACTCATAGATCTCGCCATCGATTGCCGCCTGCAGGTTCTCAGCTGTGGTTCCCACCGACAACTCGCCAACCGCCGGACGGGTCACGCTCCGGTCAAGGTCAATCAACGCGTACCATTCATCTTCAGAATGCTTTTTCTCTGCATCAGAAGTCGCTCTGAACAGATTCGCCACCTCGTAATAACCTTCTGCCTCTGCCACATCGGCAAAGGCGGAATAAGCTGCAGAGGCGTTGGTCTCGCCTTGAATCGCACTCATCAGATTGCGCTCAGTATTCTCAGTTGCTGCAAAGACCCCAACAGGTAAAGTCATCCCAAATAGCATAAACACCAGAGCTATCGCGGCAACAGTAACCAGTCTGGAGCGTTTTTTATTTGTGGATAAAATCGACGTCTTCATTCCCGGTCTCCCATTTCACTCCGATGTTTGTATCTTTATCTGCATTTTACATGGTCTACTCCCAAAACACTGTCAAAAGCTAAAAGCTGTATGAGCGGGATCGGAATACTCCTATCTTCAGACGACGATGCACAACAAGTATTGCCACGCCAAGCCCACATGTAAGCGAAGCAAGTAGTGCTGCTGCAACGCCGCTGTCACCAGTCTTTGGTGTCTCAGTGTTGTCAGATGGTGGAGGTGGCGTGGTGTTTTTCGTCCAAGTCGCTGTCACAGTAACATTCTTTACTGGCATGGTGAAATAGGTACTGGCACGCCCCGCATCTGCAAAAACCACATCGTCACTTGTTACCCAGCCCGCAAATGTATATCCTGGCCGGCTCCCAGCACCAATCGTGACTACTTCATCCTCAAAATAGAGACTTTCTCCACTGTTTAATGCAAAGCTATCTACAACTGTGACTCTGTACTCGGGTGGGTCTGACAAGGTCAGGTATCTGAAGTCGGCATCGTCTATGCCGGGTACTGGTAGGGTTTTCGTGCTCATTTCATAACCATCTGGATAAGTAACCAGGCTATCGTCGTTGAAAATGATGTCGTTGCCGGCAAGGTATCTGCCGTCGCCCTTGCTTGCGGTGATGTCTGGCTCGAGAATCAGCGGGTGCGCGAGGCGGAAAGTGTCAGAATACTTTGCCCAGAATGCGCCGCCGGTTATCAGATTCAGTCGTCCTGCGGGCGCGTTCAGGCAGTCTATGGCGTGGCTGTCGCCAATGATCACGCCGCCAGAGATGTGCTCGATCAGGCCATTGTTTAGAATGCCACAACCGAGCAGACTGCTTTCGTTGGTAGCTATCAAGCCACCGCTTATTTCGCCGATGCTGCCGTTTTCGTAGACCCAGATTCCAGCTCTGCCGCCGATGATCTCTGCTTGTCCAGAAATCGACTTGACACTGCCGGCGGCAAAGATCCCGTAGCTGCGACCGTAAATCTCTCCGCCTGTGATTGATTTGATAACGCTGCCAGGCTCGTTTTGGATGCCGATGCCGCCGACGAAAGAGCCGCCAGAAATCGAGTCGATTCTCGAGCCTTCGCCGAACATCCAGATACCGATTCTACCCCCGCTGACCTGGCAGTTTGTTATGGAGTTGATGCCGCCGGCTGGATAGTCCTCAGAGTAGATCACGATCACGCCATTGGTACTGGCGTTCAGCGACACAAACTCGCCGCCGGATATCAACTCGACCCAGCTGCCGCGCACAACGCCCAGCGCGCTGGTTTTAGATGACTGAAAGTAGCCACCAGAAATCGTGCCGATCCGCCCTTGATTCTGCACAAAGACTGCCTGGCCATTCAGTGTCACTGACGCGTTTGTCTGATAGATTGAGCCCCCCGAGATCTCGTCTACCCTTGAGCCGTTGCCACTGACCAGCAGTCCGATGTTTGACGCATAGATTTCTCCACCGGTAATCGATATAACTCTGGCTCCCCCCATTACCTCCAGTCCATGGTCGGAGCCTCTGATTATGCCACCACTGACGCTGCAGGTAACATTAGCGCCATTCAGCAAGACAATGCCTCTCAGAGTCACGCCAGCTCTGATGTGAACAGCGCCATTTGTAGCATTAACCGATGGCGAAATGGTTGAGATTGTCAGTTGGTTTTCGCCAATGCCGTCACCAAGAGTCAAAGTGCCACCGCTTTGCACCCGCAGACAGTAGGCTGCCAAAGTCACGATGTGATTACCTTCAGCAGCGACCAGTGTCACATCTGACGTGATAAGAACGTCGCCTGCCTCAGTCACATTGTCGATGACCTCAAGAGTGAATGCCGAGATGCCTTCTGCGTTGGCTGCCGTGATTGCCTCCGTCATGGTGTCGTACAGCTCACCAGTCTCAACCAGCCGAACCGGATGTTCAGGCGAATCTTCCAGTGAAAAAATGCCCTCGACTGCTCCAGCTGGCTCGCGTTCCGCGTCTGCCCCGGCTACCTCATTTCCAGGCTTCGCTTCCTCGCTTGCTTCGCGCTCCGCGACCTCGCTACCTTCGGCATCGTCTGCATCGTTTACCAGTTCATGCAAGCTACTGTCACCTTCCGTGTCAGTTGCGTAGACCGGTGTTGGCAATAACTGCAGATAAGCCGAAAACAGGAAAGCCGTTAACAGCAGCTTCATTACCCTTTTTGAGTTGGTTTTGGATTGAATCATTTTGCCCCCTTGCGTCTTGATTCTATATTCGGTTTTCTTGAAGCATTGCTATTTATATCTTGTACTAGCTATCTTCACTCAACATAAAACCATCTCTGATGCAATCTGTAAAGTGGCACGTGCAAAATAGTCCACAAAAATCAAGTTAACTGCTGGTCAAGCGCCGCACCGGTTCGCACCGTAGACAATCAACCCCAACCAGTAACCAACCCCACCGAAGGCTTGCTGCGACCTTAATCTGGCACATCAGTATTTCGTAGCAGAATATTGCGGTTTAGTACACGATTCGACCTGAACCGCACAGCTTTTCATAGGTTTGTGTACCGTTATTCGGACACTGATGCCAGTATTTGGCTCCCATACGCCAATTATCTGATGATTTACATGCCGACGCTGTACTAAACCGCAATATTCTGCTACGAACTAGGTGTTTGCATTTGCTGTGACCTGTCGGTGAGAGTAAGGTGACCCAGTAGTTAGTTGCAGGTTGTATTAGGTTGCGTGTTGCGAAGCTTGTGCAGCTTGGATGGGTAATGACATCGCAATACTTTCAGACTACCTGCTGGCAGCGATACCCCATTCGACAATCTGCGTATAAAGCTCGCTATTCTGAATGCCTGAGAAGCGCGCTGCTTCTGGTAACAGGGAAGTCTTAGTCATGCCGGGAATCGTATTGGTTTCGATTATCCAGGCAGTCCCCAGTGCATCCACAATAAAGTCGCTCCTGGACATACCAGCACACCCCAGTGCGGTATGGGCGATTACTGCCTGGCTTTGCACGTGCGCCAACAGATCGGCTGGCAGTCGCGCCGGTATGATATGCTCCGACCCACCGTCAGAATATTTTGCTTCGTAATCGTAGAAGTCTGACACTACGGGAACTATCTCGATAACTGGCAGCGCAGTTGGAGCATCGTTGCCGATCACCGGAACAGTTACCTCGGTACCTGCGATAAAGCGCTCTACCAGCAAAACCTTGCTGACCTCGAATCCACGATCCAGGGCAGCTGGCAACTCATCAATTTCACGCACTATCGATACACCGATCGAAGAGCCATCAGCAGCAGGCTTGATTACAACCGGAAGACCATAGCGCTCCACAAAGCTCTCAGCGGCTTTCAAGCCAGTCATACTTTGGGTAACAGACACGCAGTCTGGAGTATGAAGTCCAGCATGCCTAAAGAAAACCTTGCTGCGCTGTTTGTCCATAGCCAGAGCACTGGCTAGAACACCGCTACCCGTATAGGGAATTCCCAATAACTCAAGCAAGCCTTGGATCTTACCATCCTCACCGCCTTGGCCGTGCAGCGCTATGAACACGACATCCGGTTTCAGGTCGATGAGCTGAGAAACAAACGCGGGGTCAATCGGGTCGACCTCAATCACCTCGTGCCCAACAGCTCTGAGTGCCTCGGCAGAGTTCGCACCACTGGCGAGCGACACATCTCTTTCAGCAGAAAACCCCCCAGCTAATAAAACAATGCGACGCTCGGGGGTTGTTATCGGAAGAGTCAACGAGGTTTTATCCACATTTATTGACTCGTCTGGTTGGGTCTGGCTTAACTCTGCACTCATTATTATCTCCAATGCTTTGCTTATGAATAATGTCTTGACCTTCTGCTGTCGATTCTAGAATAAAGGCACTACAATGAAAAGCACCAAAATGCGGTTGTATGCCGACTGCTAACAAGGCTTCGGCTGAGGCAGCAACGACCAAGAAGGATGTCGACAACAGTGACTAACAACAGTCAGCCAACAGGCAGAAATGCAACAAAGAGGGAGCAGCCAAGTATCGCAATTCCGGCGTCGGCTGGGATCAAGCGCTACGGAATCACAGCTTTGCAGGCTTTGATGGTGTCGCTTGGCCAGCCGACTTACCGCGCTGACCAGCTGATTGAGTGGCTTTACGGACGCTCGGCTGAAAGCTACGATCAGATGACCAATCTTCCTGCCAGCTTGCGCGATCAGCTTGAGCAGCAGCAACCGATTGCCAGACCGGAGGTAATCGATCGGCAGATTTCGTCCGACGGAACCAGGAAGTATCTGCTGCGGTATGCCGATGGCGCCAGGATCGAGGCGGTTGGTATTCCTGATCGCTCGCGTTTGACTGTTTGTTTTTCTACTCAGGTCGGCTGCAGCATGGGCTGTACATTCTGTGCTACTGGGCGCAACGGACTGGTTCGTCAGCTTGCTCCTGGCGAGATCGTCGACCAGTTGACCGTTGTTGCCAACGATTTCGGACAAAACGTGAATAGCGCTGTAGCCATGGGTGAAGGTGAGCCTTTTGCTAATTATTCGGCGACACTTGACGCTTTGCGCCTGATCAACCACCCCAAATCATTGAACATCGGTGCTCGCCACCTGACTATTTCGACCTCGGGAGTCATCTCTGGCCTGATGGCTTTCGCGGCTGAACCTGAGCAGTTCAGACTGGCGGTTTCGCTACACTCGGCTCGCCAGCAAACACGCAATATGCTGATGCCGAGACTGACTGGATACAGTATAAATGCCCTGCAGCAGACCTTGCTGAACTACAATCTGGCAGTTGGCCGTAGGGTGTCACTTGAATATATCCTGATCGATGAGGTCACAGATACAGACGCAGAAATCGCTGCTCTGATAGCTTTTTGCACAGAGCTGAACTGCCACATCAATTTAATTCCGGTCAATGCTGCTGGAGCCGATCCTGAGTTTTTCGTGCCGACTCCCCTATCGCGTGCGCGAGCAATTCGGAGCCGCTTGCTGTCAGCCGGAATCGCAACCTCCATCCGTCGCTCGCGTGGTGCTGACATCGCGTCAGCCTGCGGGCAGCTGGCTGGTAGTTAGGTGGGGTTAGGTAGCAGCGCTGTGCGCTGGGAGAACGGGTGCCGCTCGCTGCTCGCTGCTCGCTGATTCGGCCGCCCCTACACCTTGATCGCAGAGACTGCCGAGCAGAATCGATCAGCAAATCTGGATAAGGTCTCGGAGTCGTTATCGGAAAGGTGCACGTGCAAGACACGTCGTCCACGTTCTGCGAGTGCAATGAAGTCTGCTTCGGCTTGGATCTTTGCCAGTGTGCCCAGGGTATAGCTGGTGTCTGGAATAGTAATGTCATCTATCTCGTCTGACGACAGAATCATGAACACGCCATTGTTAGGCCCGCCCTTGTGGAGCTGCCCGGTCGAGTGTAGATAGCGCGGTCCGATTTCAAGGCATGAGACAACTCCAAGCCTTGCTGCCGTTCGGTTGCGCATTCTCTCAAGCGCTTCGCGGCGACCGTATCCTCTGAATGGTAGAAAAGCGTTCAGGCAGAAATGATCTCCCGCCTTTAAAGATCCTAAGAGAACACGCAGTAGCTTGTCTAGGCTTGGCTCTTCTTCATCAGCTTCCTTTTCACCGATCAGGGTCTTCGATGCCCGTAGTTCATAAACATAGCTATCTTGTGGAGTGAACTCGACTATCTCGCTGCAGGAGTTATTATCCTCACCTGATAATAGCCGTTTGGCAATGGTTTTCGTCAGCTCGACATCAGGCTGGTCAAAGGGATATACATCCATCAGAATGCTCAGGAAAGCAGTTGCATACTCCCAGACAATGAATCGTGAAAATGCCTGAATCGGGTCATCTATTGTCATGTGTAATTGCGGGGTTGATGGGTCGATATTGGCTATAGACTCGGCAAAACCATCAACCTCGCCCACCGCATAGGTGATCACGCTTCGGTCGGAATGTGGGCTGGCTAAGATGCTGGCATCTACCTCGACATTCGGCAGTATACCGACACCATTCTTGCCAAGGGATTCGGCAACCATCTGTTCAATCCAGAGACCGAACACCTGCCCTGACGGTGGCATGACCAGTGAGAATTTATCGCGTCCACTGAGATACGCGGAGTAGATGAAACATGCCAACTGTAGTGCAGGGTTGTCGGGTGAATCCTTAACGCATTGTGCTTCGGTCTGAGCAGCTGCAGCTAGAACCTCGTCGACATCGATGCCGACTAATGCTGCAGGAAACAGTGTGCTGACTGTCAGAGCGCTGAATCTTCCGCCGACATTTTGCTCAGCAGGAACGATCAGTCGATAGTTGCGTGCTGCTGCGTGTTCAGCCAACTCCGAACCAGGTTCGGTGATCGCAACGAATCGTGAAGCTGCTTTCTGACTACCCAGGTGAGCTGCTGCGTAGCGCCAAGCGACTCGCTCCAGCATCAGTGGCTCGATTGTTGACCCGGATTTGCTTGACACTATGTAGACGGTTTTTGCTGGATCTGAAGAACCCAAGATGTGACTGACAAATACTGGTGACAGCGAGTCCATAGTGCGAAAAGCTACAGGTTGTTGGGCGGCATTGGCGACTTCGTTCAGTTTGGTGATAGTCATTGCCGCTTGGGATGAGCCGCCTTGACCGATCAGGATCACTGCCTCAATACCCTCAGATGTGAACTCTGAGGCCAGTTGCATGATGTCTTTCAGAGGCATTGGTGGGTTAGAAGCCAGTCTGACCCAGCCGAGATTGCTTTTTACATGCTCAATGATCTTGATATCGCCTGCGAACAGCGTCGGATCGGCAGAGCCTAGACGAGAAGCTGCCTTCAGCGACAATAGTCGTTGAAGGCAGTCGTCACCGTATTGATAATCGCTACTCATTGCTGCGAATCGGTTGTTAGTGCTAGTCGTCCTCTTGCTCGACGTCATCTGAAGCGGCATCTTCATCGCCTTCAGCTGCATCTGCTTCGGCTGGCTCGGCCGCTTCGTCCTCGACGGCGTCGTCAGCAGCTTCGGCTGCGTCGTCATCGACGGCGTCGTCCTCTGCCGCTTCGGCTGCGTCGTCCTCGACGGCGTCGGCTTCGTCCTCGGCAACCTCGCCCTCTTCATCCGCTACAGCTTCTGAGTCATCGCTTTCATCGACTTCATCAGCTGACTCGTCGTCGGAAACGTCTTCGTCGTCGATGTCATCTTCGAACTCGTCAAAGTCTTCGTCGTCGAAGATGTCTTCGTCGTCGGAAACGTCCACATCGTCACTGGCAGCGGCTCTATTCCTGCGGCCAAGACCTCTTAGCCCTCTTCGAGTAGATGTGGACTCCGAATCATCCTCATCGCGTCTTTTCGGAGAAACCGGCTCTTGCACCAGTTCCATGATTACTACGATAGCATCATCACCGCGACGCTTGCCGATTTTAAAGATTCTTGTATATCCGCCATTACGGCCTTCAAACAGCCCCTGCTCGACCTTGGCAAAAATCTCGGCAACCAGATCCTTATCGCCTAACTTAGCAATCGCTAGACGGCGAGAGTGTACGTCTCCACGTTTTGCCCAGGTAATCACACGGTCAACGTCGCCTCGAATCTCTTTGGCGCGCTCAAGGGTTGTTTTTATGCGGTCGTGTGTAAAAAGCGCAACAACCAGATTCTTCTTGATGGCCTTTGTGTGGCTGGCATCAGTGCCCAGCTTACGGCCACGCTTATAATGTCTCATTTGTCAGGCTCCTGTTATTGTTTTAGATCCAGCCCCATCGAAAGAAGTTTTTCTTTGACTTCCTCAATCGACTTCTGGCCGAAGTTACGGATGTTTAGCAGGTCGTTTTCAGAAAAATCGACCAATTGTCGCACCGAATGGATATTTGCGCGTTTCAAACAGTTGTACGAGCGCACTGACAGGTCAAGATCCTCAACCAGCTTGTCAAGATCGCTGTTGCCTTGCGAGTCTTCCGACAAGAAAATCGGAGTGCTTTCGCTCTTTTCACTACCGGCAGCCAGCATTGAGAACGCATCCATATGCTGATTGATGATGTCGGCTGAACGTACAACAGCCTCCTGCGGTGAAATAGACCCGTTTGTCTCCACCTCTAGAATCAACTTGTCATAGTCGGTCCTCTGACCAACACGATAGTCTTCTACAGCCAGGGTGCAGCGGCGGACAGGTGAGTAGAGGGAGTCTACTGGTACCAATCCGATCGGATCGTCTGCGCTCTTGTTTTGCTCGGCGGTAATATATCCGCGGCCGACACCGATGTTGATCTCAAGCTCAAGATGGCCACCTTCAGCCAGATTGGCAATCACGTGGTCACTATTGATCAGAGTGAACTCGGTCGGTACATGCAGGCTTCCGCCGGTGACTACAGTCGGGCCGGTAGCTGAGACCGTAGCAACAGCCTCTTGTCTGACCCCTTCATCATCTCCGATGTGCGTGAAAACCAGACCCTTGATATTCAAGACAATATCTGTCAGATCCTCGATAACACCTTCCAGGGATGAGAACTCGTGCAAAGCACTTTCAACTTTTATGGCCGTGGGAGCCGACCCCTCCAGTGATGAAAGCAGCACACGGCGCATGCTGTTTCCCAGCGTATGTCCATAGCCGCGTTCAAGCGGCCCGACCTCAAAACGCCCTAAATTGTCGCTGATACGCTCGTAAGTGACTTCAGGTCGAATGAAATTGGTCATCGCATTGCTCCTTAATCGCAGGTTCGAGTATCTACTTATTTGGAGTAGAGCTCGACGATCAGCTGCTCGCGGATATCCATATCGATCTGGTCGCGGGAAGGCAGGCCTAGAACCGAGCCTTGCAACTTGTCGATATCCACCTCGAGCCACTGAGGTACTTCTGTCTTCTCATTTGATATCAATGCCGACTTGATAACCAAAAGATCGCGAGCCTTGGGTGCAATAGCAACCAGGTCGCCTTCTTTAACCCTGAATGACGGGATGTCTACCCTGCGACCATTGACATGCACGTGCCCGTGCCGCACCTGTTGGCGCGCTTCAGCACGGGACTTGGCAAAGCCCAGTCTATAGACAACATTATCAAGGCGAGTCTCAAGCAGACGCAACAGGTTGTCGCCTGTAACGCCTTGCTGACGGTTAGCCAAGTCGTAATATCCACGGAACTGCTTTTCAAGCAAGCCATAGATACGCTTGGTCTTCTGCTTCTCACGAAGCTGAATGCGATATTCGCTCTCACGCGGACGCTTGCGCCCGGCATCTCCAGGAGGAAAGCTTCTGCGCTCGAATGCGCACTTATCGGTGTAGCAGCGGTCACCCTTCAGAAAGAGCTTTGCTCCTTCACGGCGACAGAGCCTGCAGTCTGGTCCTGTATATCTTGCCATGTCATGATTCCTTTCGCCTAAACACGTCTGCGCTTGCGCGGACGAACCCCGTTATGTGGGATGGGCGTGCAATCCTGGATACTGGCTATCTCAAGACCAGCTGCCTGCAGAGTACGAAAAGCAGTATCTCTGCCTGAGCCGGGGCCTTTGATAAATACAGCAACCCTGCGTAGGCCATGCTCCATTGCAATCTTGGCAGCAGCCTCAGCAGCCATTTGCGCTGCGTATGGTGTTGACTTGCGAGAGCCTTTAAACCCAACAGTGCCAGCACTCTGCCATGTAATGACATTACCGGCGGGGTCGGTAATCGAGATTATTGTGTTATTAAAAGTTGATTTGATATGAGCCGCACCTACAGAGATATTCTTACGTTCTGAGCGCTTGATGCGGGTTCTTGACTGTTTTCTTGCAGCCATTACTTCTTCTTGCCTCCGATCTGCTTACGGGGGCCTTTACGGGTTCTAGCATTGGTGTGGGTGCGCTGACCGCGTACCGGTAAGCCGCGACGATGGCGTAAGCCCCGATATGAACCGATTTCCATTAGTCGTTTGACATTTTGTGAAACCTCGCGGCGTAAGTCTCCCTCGACTTGAAGATTCTTGTCGATGTAGTCACGCAAAGCGACCTCTTCTGCTTCAGAAAGGTCTCTAACGCGAGTATCTGGGTCAATCCCAGTTGCCTGTAAGATTTTGGTAGAGGTGGTCAATCCAATACCGTAAATGTAGGTGAGTCCGATCTCAACTCGCTTTTCACGCGGAAGATCGACTCCAGCGATACGTGCCACTTGTTATCCTCCTTAACCCTGGCGCTGCTTGTGTCTTGGGTTCTCGCAAATCACCAGAACCCGCCCGTGGCGCCGAATAATCTTGCACTTGTCGCACATCTTTTTGACCGAAGGGCGAACCTTCATTTCTGTCCTTTCAGTTGTGGTTTCTTCCTCTATCTTACACGCCGCAGCCGCAAGCGCTGGTTTGCTCAAAACGACTCGTAAACGAGCCGCTTGTTCTGCCGTGTAACCTGCTTCTCACTTGAAGCGATAAGTTATCCGGCCACGATTTAGATCGTATGGAGACAGTTCAACAGTTACCTTATCACCAGGTAAAATACGAATATAGTGCATTCTCATTTTGCCTGAAATGTGCGCGAGAACCCTATGCCCGTTACCAAGCTCAACCCAAAACTGAGCATTCGGTAACGGCTCAAGGACTGTACCTTCCATCTCAATGGCGTTTTCTTTAGCCAAAAAACCGCTTTCTCTCATAAACATGTAAAAACAGTCGTTTCCAAAAACGACAAACGGTTATGATACAGCAGCCTGTCAGCCGTTTCAAGTGCCGTTATACAAAACATTGGGCAACAAGCTGCGTTAATGCAGGCTAAGCGCAGCTTTTCATAGTCAAAATGGCAAAACTGGCTTTACCTGCGTTAATTCAGCTCCCGATCACATCTGTTGCGTTAGTCACATCAGCTCTGGTTTATACACTTGCTGCGTCTTACAGGTTGCTCAACAACAGCTCCACTGCCTGATGTGGAAAGTCTTCCGAAGCTTCCTGTTGCACTGCTTCTAACAGTTTCCTGGCCTGCTGGCTTTGCGGCAACAGGTATCCTGCTTCACGAAGAACATCTTCAGCCATTAATCGGCATGACCTGGCGATTGCTTGAGCAAATTGCTTTTCTATGTCGCTTTCTGTTGAATTGGTGACGGCGTCTGCCAACTGTTGTTGTTTGAGCTTGTTGGATGCAAGCAAGAACTGAGCAGCAACCACATCCTCTGCCTTTGCCTGCTGAGTCGGATACTTATTGGGAATCATCGAAATCGCCCCAGAGATGCAGGCTTTTACACAAGCCATGCACTCAATGCACTTATCCACATCAATAATACTATTCTCAGTGTCAGTCGCTCCTGTTGGGCAGACGTACAGGCAAAGACAATCCTTACCGCATAGGCGGATGTTTCGAAAAGCTGGCATGCTTAGCTCCTTTCTACTTCTGTGATCTTGAAACTCGGCACCTTGCATACCGGGCAGAGCTCGGGAGCCGAATTGCCAATGTGAATGTATCCGCAGATCTCGCAGACAAAGACTTTGGTGTCTCGCAGCATCGCTTCACCATCGGCTGCATACAAGTCAAGCAGGGACTTCATAACCAGACTGACCTTCTCGCTCCAAACCAGGGAGCGCAGTGCCCCTCTGTCTGCTTCAGCTTCTGCAGCAGTTCTGGCAGTCGGTAATCCGCTTGAGATGTCTGTGTCTAATAGCGATTGGATGTCACTCAGGTTAGCATCCGATTCATCTTTGGCTTTCTGCCAGAAATAGTCTGCCAGTTGATTGAAGGCATCCATCTCTGCCAGCTTGCGTTGCTTCTCACATCCTTTTGCCAGATTGGAGAAAACCGCCGAGATCTCTGCTGCTGACAGTTCCCTGTGGTTGGGAAGCGTTGTAGACTCTGGTTTTGCAGAAATCGATTCAGCAGGCTGCGCTGGCTGGGTTACTTGCGTCGACTCAGCAGGCTGCGCTGGCTGGGTTGCTTGCGTCGGCTGCCAAAGAGTCTGGCTGTCTTGAACCGGCTGAAACATTCGCTTGGCTGCTCGACAGATCGGACAGGCAAAGTCTTCAGCAATGTCTGCCCAGAGCGTTCCTGGAGCAACATCTCTATCAGGAATACCTCGCGCCTCATCATAAACAAAGCCACAAATTGAGCAACGATACTTTTGCATACTACTCATCTCCCCACTACATCGAAAACCTATCAGGCTCACTGGTGTGAACTGCGCATTAGTATACTCCTCTCCACTCTGCCTGTGACCTATGCTGGTGTTCCGAGTGTCTGATATATACCCTGTTAACCATATGCTGCATAATCTGTGCCAGTAAACGTATAGATTTCTGGCACATGGGTATCGCATATATCGCGCAGACTTCGCAAACCTGCTCGCAAACCTGCCTGATTGCATAGCTCCCAAAAAACTAGGTGGCAAGTTCTTAAGACAGGTTTTGGGGCGGCTGCAGACATAGCCGGGGTGTTAGCGATTTTCGCCCCAATAATGCAAGCAAGTCAGAAAGCGTGACCAGCTCTCTGACTTGCGGAAATTTCTTGGTGGAGATGAAGGGACTCGAACCCTCGACATCCAGCTTGCAAAGCTGGCGCTCTCCCAGCTGAGCTACATCCCCACTGAGATTCATGTGCGACTCTGCTGCAGGTCTCAAGCAGAAAAGGCGCGATGGAATACTACAGCGTAATTCTCAAAACAGGCAAGGTGACAAGGACGAAAAAGGTTTTATCCACATTAACTGTTTTTGATTGTTTCAAGAATCAGCTGGCTGGCGGTATTGATTTTGTCCTCACGAATACGGCTTGTGCTGTCATCTTTATTGTGCCAGTACAGTGGGACGCCGTTGCCCATTCCGATCAGAGAGATGGCTCTGCTTGTTTTACCGAGCACAACCGATCCGTCAGTGTCGAAAGCCGTGAAGGCTATCGGTCCCAGTGGTACGGCTATCTCCTGTGCGGCTTGAGCGAGGAGGTTTTGCAGGCGTTGGTCGGTTCGGTTGGTCCTGACTGCGCCTTCGAGTATCGTGAAGCAGAGGTCGCCGGCTCCGACTCCCAGAACTGTGATGAACAGGCTGCCTCTGAGCTGACGATCATGGCGATTCAGGAAGTATTTCACGCCGGTATGGTTGAGCTCGCTTGCACCTGTGGCAACTAACCAAACCTCTTTATCGAGCAACTGGGTTGAGAGCGCTTCCAGGCTTTGGGCGTCGTCGTCAAAGTCTGCTCCACCGAAAGCTCCACCGCGCCAGGCGTCGTCGTCATCGTCGTTGAAGTTCTCCCAGGAGCCGATCAGTCCGCCTTCTTTTCGAGCTTCGAAGTCGTCATCTACGCCGAGCCAGTTTGAAGGTGAGTCGGTGAGTTCATCACGCTTGCGATTGCGGCTGAATCGTCCGCCGAGTGATTCGAGGAAAGAACGGTCTTCAGCGCTGGGGCCGGATTCTGATTTCGCAGGCCTTCTTGAGGCGGGGGGCGTCGGGTCGGGCTCTGCTGCGGATGCCGCGAGCGTCGCGTCAGGCGCCGCGAGCGCAGCCGAACTAGCGCCACCCAACCTGGGAAGCACCTCGGGAAGACCTTGCAGGCGAATCAGCGGAGACGCCGGAGAAGACGGCTCCGACGCTGGTGGTCGCAGTAGTGCATCGCTTTCAGCCTGGTCAAGCAGTGGCAACTGAATCTGTGCAGCCGCAGAGTCGAAAGTCGAATCAAAAGCAGCGTCGAAAGCCGCGTTTGCGGCATCGCGATCCAGGCTTGCGCCCTGGTCGAAAACACTTATTGCCTCAGATTGCTCGGGAGTGATAAAGCTTGCTGACTGAGTCGGTATAAAGAGAGTCGACTCAGCATTGTCGGACTGAAGAACCGTCGTAGCCATGCGGTCGATTCCGGACAGGTCAGGTGCTGGTAGTGAACCACGTGAAACGGAAGGCCTTTGCTCCACAGAACTGGATGCAAAGCTGCCGATCAGGTTGGCAGCTGAGCTGTCGCTTGTGATGTCGCCAGGTTCGCCAAACTGGCTATCCAGAGAACTGCTCCATGATGGTGACGGCAGAATCTCAGAGGTATCATCAGCTTCCAGGCTTGCCAGGTTGTTACCTTCCGAGTAACCCTGCAGAGACGGCATAGCCATGGTTTCGAGCGAATCAGCGTCAAATGATTCGCTGATCAACCCCTCCACACCTCGGGACGAAGCTGACAGGCTTGAGCCAACCACCTCGCTGCCAAGCGACGCTCCGCCTGGGTTTGCACCGTCGCCAGCCAAATCATCGCCATCATCAGCAGCGTCACCGCCGGCAGCGCCCCTGCCACCTTGTATCTCTTCAGCCGACATTGGAATGTCAGCGTATCGTGATCGCACAATCTCGCTCTCTCCCTCACGGCGAGCACGTTGTTCGTTTTTCTTCTCCGCATTCTTACGCGCATTGATAAACCACTCGGGCATGTCCGATTCCGGCTCAGCCTGCGCTTCCTGTGCAGGCACCTCCTGCAACCAGGCATCCGGCTGCTCCTCGTCTGCACCTTGTGCAAACTCCGCATCAGCTGCCGGTTGTCGGTCAAATACGAATGGATTCCTCCGCTCCGTACCCACCTGAACCAGGTTTTCAGCAACCGACTGCGATCCTGCAGCGGAGCTTCCTGGGGATAAAATCCCGCCTCTCTCGGCTGTGATCTCGGCCTCACTTGCAGCGCCCTGGCCAGTCCTCGCAGCTCCAGTCACCGCCGCGCTCGCGGCACTCGCAGCACCTGCCGCGCTCGCGCTTGCGATACCAACCTCTCCAGTCGCGCCAGCGCCCGCGCCAGCGGCGCCCGCAACCGCGGCACCAGCAACGCCCTCGCTGCCCGCAACCGCTACCGCTGCCTCGCCAGCTTGCTCTTCACGCTGCGCCTCAGGCGATGTCCTCCGGTTCGAAGCCGCTCCCAGGCTGTCGTCACCATTGGTCTGGCGGCGACTACGTCCCCTGTCGCTTGAAACATCGGCCAACGAACTCATCGCTCCCTGTGAAGAGAGCATCTCAGCCAAACGATATAGTGTTGCCACACCAGAGGCGTTATTATTCGCTCCCTTTTGCATCGGGCCAAACAAGCCAACCAACAAGCACACCAGAGCAATCGCAACGACAGCTGCAGCTGCCAATAACACATAGCCAGCAACCGTTATAACTATCTCTGGCAGTATGGTAATCATCAATAAAATCTCAGAAATCAGCACCAGCGCCAGCACCGCCCACAGTATGAAGTGAAATATCTTCTGGCGCTTGGCGATAAAGGGAAGGGCCTCAACACCACTACGCGCTGTATCGTAGTGCGCCATAACCACTACCTTGCGCGGACGATCAGAACCAATGCTCCCGGTTGGAATATACCGAGCCACCACATTCTGACTGAGCCTGGTTGGCAGCAGGCGGTGAATCGGATTCAGATTGAATAGCTCAAGCACAACGATAATCAAGCCAAGCAGCACAACTATCAGCCAGGCTATCTGCAGCTTGGGCACAAAGTGAGTGAGCAATGCTCCGGCAACTATCAGAACATAGCCAACCAAAGAAAACCACTGCGTGAAGGGATAAACATCGAACTCCTCTACCTGCACTGGCAACCCAAGCTCCTCAAAACGAGCTGCTATCAGTTCTGATGCCTGGTATTCACCCTCAGAACCAGCTAAACGAGAGCCAATACCCTCGACCAAATCATCTACATAATCTATAACCGACACTATAATCCCTCCTGGTGGGCGCACGGTCTTCTACGACTCAGGCAAGCAATCATCCGGCTTGCATAGCAACTTTAGCGCTTTGCACCACTGCATCAGCTGATCACAGGCAATTCGTTACTTTCATTGATCTACATTATAAAGCAACAATAAGTTGCACTACTGTCACCGTTGCTATGCAGAGGCTATGCAACAACCAACAATCGCACACCGTAAGCTACCGATGCCCATTGTTCTCGCGCCATTCACGCAGCATCGCATCAACGTCGACTACCTTGTCATGCAGCCGACTGTACTCATCAAACGAATCCATGATCCTCTCGTTGTAAGCATCGATAATCAACGACAGCGGATCATCCGGAATCAACAACGCCAACTCAACAACCTCCGCGTCCTTCGCACGAAACTGATTGTTTAGATCCGTAGCTGTGTTGAAGTCTCTGTCCAATAGCGCATCATCAGAAGCAATCGCCAGCTCGCAGGACTCCTTCTTCGCAGCAAGGTAGCTAAATAATGTGGAGAAGTCCACCTCCGGAAATGTGGCACTCGCCCGCACCAGCGCATCATAGGCTTCATCCAGCTTGACCAGAGCTTCCTGGTTCAAGTCACGCGCTCGGGTGATCTGGGTTGTCCCACCACTCGTGATGGTGCTGACAGCCTCACGCATCAACGAATCAGCTGCCAGAATAGCCTCCCAAGCTGCATCCAGCTCCAGGGCACAGTTCATCGCGTCGATATCTGCCTGTATCAGCAGTATGCCGAATGCAAGCATCTGCTTCTTATATATTGCGTCATCGATGGTGTTCTGAGCCGCTTCTTGCCCCTCGATATCATCGAACATCGGCATCGCTTCTTCTGCTTTTGCTATCGCTGAATCTAAAATAAGAATAGCTCCAGTCGCCTGCACGATCAGGCTCTCCAACTCGGGAACCGAGTCAGCAGTAACCTGGCTATCCAGTGCCTTGTCCATTACCACTAGAACAGCATCCGCTTCCTGTACAAAAGCCAATGCTTCCATCAAGGTCGAGACTGCATCCTCATATTTTTGTTGAGCAACAGCTTGCAGCCTTACCTCAGTTGTACGGATATATAACGTCAACACGCCAGTCAGAACAATCAGAATAGCAAAGGCGGTCAATACCAGTGGCCAGATGAGAATCGGTCTTTCATCCTCATCGTCATCGAGGTAGTACTCCTCCAGGTCATACCAGTCTTCTTCAATATCATCCAACCACTCGCTGTCAGCATCCTCCAGGTCGCGTTGCGAATAGTAGTCAGACCAGCCTATACCCAGGCTGCGTCTTGGTCGGGGTTCAACCAGAGCCTCTTCTTGGGCAAGTGCAAACTCTCCCAGCTCTTCTCCAGGCTCGGTGCCACGCACACTGCGCATATCGCCACCGTGCACCGCTTCGGCATCCTGTACCTCTCCGACAAAGGATGGCCACCCGCTACCTGCTTCAGTCAGAGGTTCAAAGTCACCGATGTAAGACGTCTCATACTGCAACTCATCGAACAGCAGCTCGCTGCCAAACCCGAGCGGCTCAGCATGTTCATCAGCATAGTCATGCTGAGTGCCTGCCCAGAAAGCATCTGTTTCGGCCTCGGACAGCCTCTCTTCTCGCCTGTTCAGGCGCTCTGGCATGTCGATTTTCGACCCGCTCAACAGGCTGGATAAAATCGATGCTAACTCATCAGAACTATAGCTATCATCAGACTCGGTGCCGACCTCTGCACCTTTATCTATACCGACATCCAGCTCGACATCTGATGCAATAGCTTCAGCAAAGGCGATGTCTCGCTCGGCTGCCACCTCATCAAATGCATAGCGTCCAATAGGCAGAGCCTGCTCAACATGCTGTTCAGCACCTACCTCTGGCGACTGAGAATCGGTAACAACTGGACTAAAATCATCTGTCTCAACAAATTCGACGACTGAATAGTTAATCCGATTTGAGCTACGTCTACCGGTTCGATTAGTCCGTGAATCCTGCCGGGATCGCGTGGATGAACCCGAACGACGGCTACGGTTCCTAGAAGACTCTTCCGTCTCTGTTCGGCTAACCCGACCAGCTGTCGAACGCGCAACCCTGCCACTACTTGCACGACGGGATCGACTGCTGCGATCCGAGCTATCAAGCTCCCCGCCAGTATTGGTTGCCGAGCCCTCATGCTCAGCCGGTTCTGTAGCTCTGCTTAAATCTGTCTTATGCGAGTCATCACTCATAAGGCTCAATCGGTCAGAGCGACTGCCATCCTCGCATTATCGTTTGCCCCCGCTCCGGACCAACCGAGACAATGGTCACCGGTACGCCAGCCAGCTCTTCCAGGCGCTCCAGATAGTTGCGTGCTTCGATAGGCAGATCCTCATAACGCTTAACTGCTGAGATATCCGTTTCCCAACCTGGCATCTCCTCATAAACCGGAACCGCTCTCTCCAACAGAGACTGCGAGCCAGGCAAAGTAGTATACGATTGGCCATCTATTTCATAGGCAACACAGATCTTGATCTTATCCAGAAATCCTAAAACATCTAACTTGGTAATGCACAGATCGGTAAGGCCGTTGACCATTGCGGCGTAGCGGGTGATCACCGAATCGTGCCATCCGCAGCGGCGCATACGTCCGGTCGTGGTGCCGAACTCACCGCCGATCTCAACCATTTTCGCACCGATGTCGTCGTCGAGCTCGGTTGGAAACGGCCCCGAGCCAACCCTGGTGATGTAGGCTTTTGCCACACCGAGGATCTTCTTGACCGCCATCGGTCCGACTCCGGTGCCTGTGATGGCTCCGCCTGCCGTGCAGTTCGATGAGGTCACATAGGGATAGGTGCCGTGGTCGATGTCAAGCAGCGTACCCTGCGCGCCTTCGAACAGTACCTTGCGACCGGCAGCCAGCTCGCTATTCAACAGCAAAGCCGTATCAGTAATATATGGAGTAACTCTCGTTGCCATTTCCAGGTACTCTGCGCAAACCATGTCGGCATCGATGGGTTCTTCTTCATATAAGTTAGTCAAAATGGCATTGGCAGTCTCAAGTGAGGCGGCTACCTTTGCGCGGAAGAGGTTGGGATCAAGCAGGTCTTGCATGCGGATACCGTTGCGCGCTGCCTTGTGCTCATAGGTCGGGCCGATTCCGCGGCGGGTGGTTCCTATCTCGCTCGCGCCACGCTGGATCTCGCTGGCACCGTCGAGTGCTATATGCCACGGCATGATGATGTGTGCGTTGCCGCTGATCTGCAGGCGATCGGTCGAGAAGCCAGCGGCGGCGAGAGTGTCGATTTCTTTTAGCAGAACCTTGAGGTCAAGGACGCATCCATTGGCGATGACCGGAATCACCTGGGGATACATGATGCCAGAAGGTACCAGATGTAGTGCCAAGGTGATGTCACCATGCACCACTGTGTGTCCGGCGTTGTTTCCTCCCTGATAGCGAACTACGTAGTCGAAGTCCGGTGCAATCAGGTCGGTTATCTTGCCTTTGCCCTCGTCGCCCCATTGGGCGCCAACCAAAACGGTTCCTGCCATCTTAAAACCTTCTCTCGTAAAGCCATTCGCTATTTGCCTGGTGCTGCCGAAATGCAAAAGCCTGGCTTAGTTCCATTGCTCAAGACATAAATCATTATGAAAAACACCCGATAAGTATACAAGGTGTCAGCTGATTCTAGTAGGTTGATTGCCATTTCGATTGCTGCGTGGGCGGAGGCGGGTGGGTAATTGGGGGCGCGAGACGTGGCGCGTGGGTGGAGGCGGGTGGGTGATTGGGGGCGCGAGACGTGGCGCGTGGGCGGTGGGCTGTCACTTGATTTCGTGGCATTCAGCTCATCCATCAACCTACCCTCTGCCTCCACGACTCCTCCATTGTCAACCTCGCCACCCAGCCTCCCTTACTCTCAACCCACCTACACCAGCAGCTCAGCAGCACCCTGCAGCACTTGAACCTCGCGGCTCAGCGACCGCGACCTTCGAAACCGCTACACCCGCAACCCCATGCTGTCTGCCCGCAGCACCCTGCAAACGCCGAAACACCGAAGACGCACCCGAAACCCCCGAAACCGCAGCCAATTTCAGCTTTCAGCCGTCTTCTGCAACTTTTTTACGGTTGGGCGCCAAAAAAGCGCTCCGAAAGCACCATTCTCTGTGGCATATGCAACCGTTTTGTGGCATTTACCACATTTCTGTTGCATATGCAACGTAAAATGAGGCATTTCTGGCGCCCAACCGTAAAAAAGTTGCAGAAAACAGTG
>WQXZ01000002.1 GCA_009781525.1 Coriobacteriia bacterium
TCAACCCTCAGCAGGAATGCATTGGGGTGTTTTTCCATTAGTACTCTCGGAACAGGGAACAGCTCGTCTACAGTAATCATCTCGATTGGTTCACCCGCTGCTATTGAGCCAAACAGTGGTACGTCAACATAATCAGGATCATCATTCTTAAATCGAAGTGTGCCTCCAACTAGGGCATCAACGTCAATACCCAACATCTTACAAAATGGAACCACGGTATCTATGTTGCCGCCACGAAAGTCTCTATTAATTAGGTTATAGATTGTTGTTTTGGGAATCTTTGACGCTCGAGAAAACTCCGCAATGCTGCCGTAGCGCTCTTCAATTATCTCGCCTAAGCGATCACCAAGCTTATTCACAAGACTCCTAAACAAAAACTGGCTTCATAACTAAATTCCCAAAATTGGAAAAATCTTACTCAATAGTATTGCACAGTTACCAAAAACAGTATAGTATCTGTAAGTACCAATACTGGTACACGGTACCAATACAGAGACTGGCAGGAGAAGGGACTTTCGTGACTTTTGGAAATTTGAGAGCAGAAATGGCCAGAGCGGGCATTACTCAAACGGAGATTGCAGAGTTTCTTGGCATGAGCTTTAACAACTTTAACTTGAAGATGAACGGCAAAGTTGGACTGTCGCTCAGTGAGGTTATCGCAATCAAGGACGCATTTTTTCCAGATGAAACAATCGACTATCTATTCACCAACACAGACGAGCGCCTGAGCGAGAGGGTGGTCAAGCGATGATGTCGAAGATCGTCTATCCGGAGATCCCCGAGTACATCACTCCCAACCAGGCTAATCGCTTCTACGGCATACCTGCTGAAGAGGTGCGTGAGCTGATCAAAGGTCGTCGTATCACCTACCGCCCGTCTGGCAAGTGGATGCGGGTGAAGGCGCGCGAGCTAGAGGAGTATATCGAGCGGACATCTATCAAACCGCGATAGGTCTCCGTATGGACTGGCTAGACCCTCCCACTGACCAGTCCATACGGAGATGTATCCGAACGAACAATGAAAACCGAAGAACCGAAGTGGCTGGTATCAGGTGTGAATCCATTCCCTGAAAGATTCTGTTTCCTCCTTTCGAACAAATCCAGCTTGACCTGCTATCAGCTTCATCGGTTCTTTTGAGAAAGGGGCTTCTATGGCACTTGATATCTACGAGGAAGAGCAATTGCTGGTCGACAGGCTGACCGACAATCAGGTCTGGGCAAGGCTGAAGCAGCATATGGAGCGGCGCATCGATATGAGCCTTGGAGGCATTAGTCGAACCGTTGAGTTCGACGATCTTGAGAAGTGCATCAACATCTGCCGTGCACGTATCGGTCTGGATCCATTGTGATTACCAGACGCAGGCAGCCCACGTTCAGGGCGGTTGTGAGAAAGCGACCACCGTTGCTGACCATCCGTCAGCGACTGGCGATGAAGGGGTTTACCAATGTGGGGAGGTTCTTAGATGGGAAAAGCAGCTCGTGAGAAAGGCGCAAGGGGCGAGCGTGAGTTGGCTTCGAAGCTCAGGGAACTAGGGTTCGAGCATTCCCGACGTGGGTACCAGTGGCTTGGCGCTCTTACCGAGGCTGACATAGAGAGCGCTTTACCTGGCATCCACATCGAGTGCAAGCGGACGAATCGGTTCTTATCGCGGTTCATGTTCCAAGCGATGAATGACGCGCCTGATGGTTTGATCCCAGTGGTGATGTGGCGCAGGGATCATGGCGAGTGGATCGCGGTTCAGTTCACCAGTGACTTCATAGGTATGGATGCGTTCGATCTGAGCGTGATGGAACCGGTACTTAAAACCAGCAGGGACACGATTCCGGACGCACTGGCACTTGCGAGGTCGATGATGGAGGTCGCCCTATATCCGGCGACCTATTGGTGGATCGATACCAATACGGAGGTTGTAGCCATGCCACTGGCTGACTGGATAGAGATCTATAAGGAAAGCGGACTGATAGAGAAAGGAGAAAACAAATGACAAGATTGGAAGAGATCATCGATGGCATCAACTACGGGAACAAGCCGTGGCAGGTAATCACACAGATCGCACTGCTGGCGTTCCTGGCTGTGTTACCGGTGATCGTGTACTGGATGATGGGGGTGACAAGATGAAGAGGAACGGCTATCCGAGGGTCGATTATCGCTATGCAAAAAGCAGACCCGCTGGGAAGCGGGTCAACAAAACCAACGCAAAGTATAGCAGAGTCGCTCTGGCAGTGCTGCTGATATGTACGATCCTCGGCATCTGCTACTGTCTGGTCAGGGGGTCAGCATGACGTACGAGCGCATCGACCTGAAGTACGACCGGACAACAGGCGTCGGCGGAAGTGACGCCGCCGCCGCGATCGGGCAGACGACCTGGAAGTCACCACTCAAGCTTTGGCTTGAGAAAACCGGACGGGAGACACCCGATGATCTCTCAGCCGATGAGCGCATCTATTGGGGGACAAGGCTTGAGGCAGTGGTGATCAGTGAGTTCGCACTACATCACCCTGAGTATGCTGTCTGGCAGCCTGAGAGAGCCTACAGGTCGACTGTCTATCCTTGGGCTACTGCAACCCCAGATGCCTTACTGGAGGGCTTAGAAGACGCCACAGGCGTTCTGGAGGTCAAGACCGCAGATGGCACATTCCGCAAGCAGTATAAGGCTGGAGAAATCCCTATGCAATACCGCGTACAGCTACTGCATAACATGGCGGTACTGGACGCATCGTTCGGTTGGCTGGCAGTGCTGGTCGGTGGCAACACCTACTTCGAGTTCGAACTGAAACGCGATGCGGTGATAGACGCTGAGATCGCAAGACTGATGGAGCTTGAGAGCCAATTCTGGACGCTTGTCGAGGCTGACCAGTCACCTAAGCTTGTCGGAATTAAGGATGAAGGGAGAGCACTGGCTACTCTTTACCCAGACCCAGACACCACCGTGATCAATGAGACATCGGACGAGGTTATCACCGCCGTGCTGGACTATGTGGAGGCAGCTGAGGCTATCAGGGAAGCCGAGGCGGTGAAGGCATTGAGTGCGAATATCATCAAGTCTGCTATCGGCGACAACTACGGTTTGACAACCGGTCTATACCGGATGACCTGGCTACGGAAGGAAGCTGAGAAGCTGGACACCAAGCGCCTCAAGGCTGAGAAACCAGAGGTGTTCAGGGCATACCAAAAGACGTATATCCACGATAGCGGTATACGTTTCAGGGAGGTGGAGTGAATGCCCAGGAATCGACCAGTTGATCTGAACAACCTGTTATATGAACAGCTTGAGCGGATCAGCGATGAAACACTCACAGGCGATGCTCTCGCAGTCGAGATACAGCGATCCAAAGCTGTAACAGGTCTCGCCTCCCAGGTGATCGCCAACAACAACACCGTGCTCGCAGCGCTTCGGATCCAGAAGAGTTCTGGCGGTGAGCTATCGCTCCCAAAAGCACTCCTGGGCAAGCAGGAGGTGGAAGATGCGTAGATACTCAGCAGATGAGAAAGCATTCCTCCGCTTCTTCATACCTGGACATTCGCACAGAGATATCACAGAGGCTTTCAATGAACGCTTCCCAGACATAACGGTTGCCCAGGTTAAGGCTTTCATAAAGAACAATGGTCTGACTACAGGTCGCACCGGTCGGTTCGAAGCTGGCCATGTGCCTGCCAATAAAGGCAAGTCATGGGATGAGTTCATGGCGGTGGCAAGCCAGGAAGCGTGCAGGAAAACCCTGTTCAAGCCAGGCCATTCGACAAACATCAGACCGATCGGCTATGAGGTCTGGCGTGGTGATGGCTACCTGTGGCGCAAGGTTGCGTTCACCAAGCCACCCAGGCATGGTTGGAGACAGGTGCACCGTATTTTGTGGGAGGAAGCGAATGGAGCCGTGCCTGCCGATATGACAGTCAGCTTCATCGACGGTGATGCTACCAATATCGTTTTGGAGAACCTCACTCTTGTACCACGGGCTCTCAGAAGCACGATGAACCACCTTGGCTTGACCGGTGCAAGCGAGGAAGTGATGTTGACTGCGAGGATCGTGCAGGCAACCAAAGCCCGCAGGAAAGCAGGCAGATGATGGTAATCGAGGTAAGCAGGTATTACTCGAACTCAGAAGATGCCATCCGGTACCTATGCAACCGTTGTCCTCTCGAGCACGGCTGGTTGTCAGCTGAGAGCCCGAGAGGTGAATGCTGCGAGCATATGCTGGGGATCATCTGGGGCGAGAATCAGGACATCATCAGATTGCATCGAGGCAAACCTTACTGCACGATCAAGGTCGCCGCGATCAGACAGAGACAGGAAATGAATCGGGAGCATCCACGCAGGATGGTACCCGTCGAACAACTCAGATTGGATGTATAAAAATGACCTTACTGATTGATATGGATAAGCCAGACAGATGTGTTGAATGCAAATTGCAGCGATATGAATATTTCAAGGGCAAGCTTGATATCCGGTGGTGTGCTGCCGATGAAAAGGAGAGAACTATCCCAGGCTATGGTATCCCTGATTGGTGCCCCATCATCGGTGAGGTGACTGATACCGATATCATCCTGCTGGCTGCCGAGCGTATGGGGATTGACGGTGAGATGCTGATCAGCTTGATGAAGGAGGCCAGCAATGGAACCGACTGAGAGAAACATCTACGAAGCCGAACTACGGCAGGACCGCATAGAGGAGGCAGCACGCCGTCAAGCTGTTTGTCAGGACTGCCAGTACTTCCGCTACCCCGACTGCGCAGGTGATGCGGGACTATCCTGTGAATGGGGTATATGCACCTTTGATTGGCCTGCGATGCAGCTGGGTATGACACCTGTCGATAAGGCTCCATGCGAGGCCGAGAACTTCCTGTGGAGGAGGTGAGTGATGACCGATTTGCTGACAGCCACTGAAGGTGCGAGCATACAGGCTTTAAACCCTAGGAACACCTACGAGAAGCTGATAATCGACCGCTGGGATCGCATCGCATTCCTATTGCCCGAACACGTAAAACAGGAGAAAGTATTCCAGGTGCTCTCTAGCACGGTATCGCAGGATCCGAAGCTTCTGGAGTGCTCTTCAGCCTCCCTTGTCGCTGCAACGCTTACCTGTGCAGCACTCGGATTACTGCCTTCGAAGGTCGATGGACTTGGGCACTGCTTCATCATCCCTTACGGCAAGGAAGCCACTTTCCAGTTCGGATATAAGGGCGTTTTAGAGCTTGCCAGGCGCTCTGGGGAGATCGCTGATATCACTGCTGCAGTGGTCTATCAGGGTGATGAATTCATGCACATCATGGGCGACGCGGAGCAGATAATCCACGTGCCTGACTACAGTGCGAGCAGGAGTCCGGAGAATATTATAGCCACCTATATGGTCATGCGACTCACCAATGGCGGTGTCCACAGGGAGGTCATGACGATCGATGAAGTGATGAAGATAAGGGACAGGAGTCAAGCCTACCAGACCGCGAAACGCTTCAATAAGAAGTCCGCCTGGGACACGGATCCAGAGGCGATGATCAAGAAAACGGTCATAAATCGGGCTAAGCCCTACATGCCTCTAAGCCCTGAGATCAGGACGTTTTGGAGGGATGCGGATGAGCCGAAAGAAGCCTCTGGAAGCCCCTTCGATTTCATGTTGAACGACGACGCGGTCTATGAGGTGACCGCTGAGGATATCGAGTTTTAGGAGTGGGAATGAGCGAGTGGTTGATATTCGGATTGGCGTTGTTGGGAGCCCTGACAGTGCTACTCCTGGCAGTCAATATCATGCAGCACAGAGAGCGTATGTACGGTATTCGGGACAGTAAAAACAGCGATTCAAGCCTGTGAAAAACTTTTTAGGAGAGCATCAATGGGACGCATTAGAACTCTAAAACCATCGTTCTGGACTGACGAAAAGGTGTCTAGCATGACCAATTTCGCAAAACTATTGTTCATTTCTTGTATTTCAATGGCCGATGATGAAGGCCGTCTGCGTTGGGTTTCTGGCTATATTTTAGGCGAGGTTTTCCCCTTTGGAGGAGCGTCCAGCGGACAGATTTCCAGAGCAATGAAGGAAATCGAAAAAACCGGAATGATAAAAGCTTACAGCGTTTCTGCAGGTAGATTCGCATATATCGTGAATTGGCACAAGCATCAGCGCATCGATAAGCCGCAACCGTCGCTACTTCCAGCGCCGAATGATTCCGAGAACGATTCCAGGAATGATTCTGAGAATATTTCCGAGAATGAATCTCAGATTGAATCGCATAATCATTCGACGCCTGAAAAGGAAAGGGAAAAGGAAAGGGATACTAGTACTCGTAACTCTTCTTCACCTGAATTTAAATTGTCGTCGTCACGTTTTACCGATAACGTCACTTTGCTAGGAGCAGAGGACGCAGCGTCCGAACCTGTGAGCCCACCCGGGAAGGGCAAGCCGCGCCCACCAGGTGGGGCAGACGACGTTTTGAGAGTTCGAGGAGGTCTTCGGACTTGCCCTCACTGCGGCGGGAAGGCTGACCTGGTCGAGGAGGGTCTGGTCTGCCTCGATTCGAACACTCTCGTCGGACAGTGCCGGTTACCGGTAGCCGTCAGGGGAGGTGCGTGATGGAGCGGTTTGGCAACCTGGCTGGCTTTGGGCAGGACGGGGCGACATCGAGCGCCGCTTTCCTTTCAGCCCGCTACGAGGATCGGGAGTGCCCTGGGTGCGGCAGCAGTCCGCTTCGGAGGTGCAACCAGACAGGCACCGATCCTTTCGTCGCGACCTCGACGAACCTGTACTTCTGCGAGGCTTGCCAGCGGAGCACGCTCTTCTGCCCGAGTTGCGGTAGTGAGACCGGAATCCGTCGGGGTGACTTCATCTGCCTCCGTTCCGGTGCGAGCATCTCAGCCTGTGGGGTCGAGAAGGCGGAGGAGGATCCCTTCGCGGCGGAGGTCAGGAGCTATGGGAAGTCGATTGGCATGACCGCTACCGACACCGATAGGTTCATAGCCTACAACGCCGCTCGCAACTGGCAGATCAACGGGCAACCGATCGCCGACTGGCAGGCGCTGATGCGGGGATGGCAGAGACGCAGCGCATGAGGGCTGAGCGCATACTGCACGATGCCGGTGTCTCGATCCGCTACATCGAGAGACGGGTCGAGACACTGCAGCGGATGAGGGCGTCCCTTGAGCATCTCTCGGCTGAGGTCATCGCCGGATCGAGCAAGGCTGAAAGCGACCGGCTGACGCTCCTAATCGACATCTGCGACCAGCTCTACGCCGACGCCTGTGCTGACGCTGAGCGGATGCACGATGCCACGAAGATCGCCTTCAGGTTGCTCGATAGCCTGCCACCACAGCATGCCGAGATGCTCGAGTTGCGCTACCTGCACGGTAAGACGGTGAGTGAGATCGCCAGAGAACGTGACATGTCGTGGACGTCGACGAAGCGGCTGATCGAGACCGCCTTAGCGGTCGCAGAGTCGCGATTTTTGTGAAATTTTATGATTTTTGGTGAAAATGGTGAAGATATGTTAAAATCTGATAAGTTCGTATCCGTGTCTCTACAGGCCGCCAAATGGCGGCTTTTCGCATTTCTTCCGACCAAAACCGCATAAGGAGCACCCATGGAGCAGATCAGAGTCAAACCAGACGATCAGGGCAGGATCATCATCAGACTGTTCGGTCAGGACTACGAGATCATCGTCGACAAGGAGGGTAAGGCCAAGAAGCCCGCACCCAAAGACGAACCCGACCAAGGCGGGTGAGGTTGATGCCAAACGAGGACAACCTGCGACCACAGAACACCAGAACAAAGAGTGAGCAAAGAGCTGTCGCAGTGCAGGGCGGGAAGGCCTCTGGAGCAGCTAGAAGGCAGAAGAAACTGATCCGCGATAACCTGCAGATGCTGATGGAAATGCAGGTCAAACCAGGTAAAGCCGCTGAGAGTCTACGCAAGCTGGGTATCCCCGAAGACGAGATGACCAACCAGATGGCGATGGCTGTCGCAGCCTGGCAGGAAGCTCTGAAGGGCAACGTCAGAGCGCAGGAGTACGTCCGCGACACGATAGGACAGAGACCTGCTGACAAGCTGATCGTCGCCGAGGTCGACACCGATTGGTTCATCGAAGATGGTCAGGAAGCTTAACCCCAGTGCATTCAACGACTGGGTGTTCGAGAGCCTGACCGACTACACCTTCCGCATCGAGGCCTACGTGGGAGGAGCTGGCTCCGGCAAGAGCTACGGAGCGACCCAGAAGATGCTGCTCAAAGCGCTCAAATCCAAGCGCAACGTGTTGGTGATCCGCAAGATCCAGCGCACCATCAAGCACTCCATCTGGGCGCTGATGCTCAGTCACCTGCGTGCTTCCGGTTTCCTTGCCTACTGCCGCATCAACCGCAGCGATTACGAGATCGAGCTGCCGAATGGCTCGGTCTTCCTGTTCAAGGGGCTTGATGATGAGGAGAAGATCAAGTCGATCGAAGGCATCACAGACATCATCATCGAGGAAGCGACCGAGCTGACCGAGGACGAGTTCACACAGCTGAATCTGCGTCTGCGTGCACAGTGCGAGTATCCGCAGCTCTACCTGATGTTCAACCCCGTGTCCAAAAAGAACTGGGTCTACGGCTACTTCTTCGAAGGCTATCTGCCTGAGAATGCGAAGGTCATCCACACGACCTACCGCGACAACCGCTTCCTGAGCGATGACTATGTCGCCGAGCTTGAAGCCCTGCAGTACCGCAATCCTGCCTACTACCGCATCTACACGCTGGGAGAGTTCGCGACGCTGGGTACCCTGGTCTTCCCGAACTATGAGACACGCCTGATAACCGACGCCGAGCTTGAAGGCCTACCGTTTTGGATAGGCCTCGACTTCGGGTACGTGAACGACCCGTCAGCGATCGTCTGGGGGCGCATCAACGAGCCTGCCAGGCGGATCTATGTCACAGGTGACTACGTCAAACGCGGCATGCTGAATGACGAGATCGCAGAGATAATGACCGGCTTGGCGCTGCATAAGGACAAATCATATGCAGACAGCGCAGAGCCGAAGAGCATCGCAGAGATCAGGCGGTTAGGTGTCAACATCGAAGCTACGGTCAAGGGCAAGGACAGCGTGATCAACGGCATCCAGTGGCTACTACAGCATGAGCTGATCGTCGATGAGCGCTGTTCCGATGTCATCGGTGAGCTTGAGAACTACACCTGGAAACGCGACCGTAGAACCGGCGAGTACATGAACGAACCGGTGGACACCTACAACCATACGATCGACGCGATCCGCTACGGACTCAATCGCTACATCAAGGGAACACTGAAACCGCTGGTGGTCAGTAAGTCAGACATAGGGCTGGCTCCTGACACCACGAGAAGAAGTTATTGGAGATAAGACCATGCCAATGTACACGCTCCGCAAGGGTACCGAGATAACCGCTCAGGTGATCAGGGACGTGATTGTCCACAACGACAGTCTGAAGGAGCGCTATGACCTCCTTGAGGAGTACTACATCGGCCAGCAGGCGATCACAAGGCGCGAGAAGGCTGACGGTCTATCCAACAACCGTGTGCTGATAAACCACGCCAAGTACATCGTCGACGTCAACAACGGCTATCTGATGGGTGCGCCGGTCGACTACCATGTGGCTGAAGGCAGCAGGATTGAGCCACTGCTTGACGCATACAAACGTCAGGTCATGTCGGACTTGGACAGCGAGGTAGTCAAAGACGCAGCGATCTTCGGTCTGCAGTACGAGTACGTCTATGCGAATGAAGAGGCTGAGCCGTGCAGCGCCGAGGTCGATAACCGCTATGCCTGCCTGGTCTATGACACCACCCTCGAACATAACCCTCTGTTCGGCATCATTTATGATCCGATCATAGAAGAGGATAAGATAGCCGGCTACGACATCATCTACTGTGACGATAAGGTCATCCGCGAATACACGATATCGGGAGAAGACCTCGACGTGCTCTACCAGGATGGTGTTGAGAGACCGCACGCCTTCGGTGGAGTGCCGCTGATTGAGCACCGCAATAATCCTGACTACCTGGGTGACTTCGAACCAGTGATCAGCTTGATCGACGCATACAACACTCTACAGAGTGACCGTGTGAACGATAAGGAGCAGCTTGTAGACGCGATATTAGTCTTTGCAGGGGTAGACTTCAGTGAAGAGCAGATGGAGTCTCTCAGGCGGCAGAAAGTGCTCTCCAAGGTACCCGCTGATGCTAATGTGCATTATGTGACAAAGACCTTGAACGAGGCTGATACCGATATCCTGAGAAAGAACCTAGAAGACGACATCCACAAGATCAGCCTGGTGCCGAATCTCTCTGACCGAGAGTTCATGGGTAACTCATCAGGTGTCGCGATCAGATACAAACTGCTGCTGTTCGAGCAGAACATTGCCAACAAAGAGCGCTACTTCACAAGCGGGCTGATGAAACGCTTCGAGCTTTACAACAACTTCCTCTGCACCGCATCCCGCATGGAGAAGGTGCCGATAACCGAGGTGACTGCGGTCTTTACCCGCAATCTACCTCAGAACGATTTCGAGACCAGCCAGATGATCAACAACCTCCTTGGCATAGTCGACACCGAGACGCTGGTCAGCCAGTTGAGTTTCGTCGATGATGCCTCAGAGACCATACAGGTAGCGCAAGGCGAGACCAGGGCAATCGAGCGACCTGACTTTGAGACCATTGCAACAGCTGACGAGACCGGAGCCTGATGAATGCCAACGGATACATACTGGATTCGCAGGGCTGCCAGGAGGGTGAACGCCTCTGAGCGCTACTCCGAGGCTCAGCTGACAAGACTCTTCCGCACCTACGACCAGGCATACCGAGACATCGACCGGATGATCGAGGAGGTCTACAGCGGCTACAGTTCGCAGACAGGTCTAGACCGCCAGCAGCTGCAACGCCTGCTGTCCCTGAGCGCCACAGATCGATTCTGGCGCACGCTTGAAGGTCGGGGCATGCAGCAGTATGTCATGGAGAACTATCGCTCCCGCATCAACCGGCTGGAGCAGCTGCAGGCACAGCTCTACACGAGGGTGGCAGAGCTTGCCAGGCGTGAACAGGCGATCAATGCTGAGACCTACTCGGAGATCCTGAAGCATGGCTATGCTTCGACGATCGCAGACTACACGGGGGATATACCCTTCTATCAACTGGACAACCAGACCATAAACCGACTGCTCAGAGAGCCTTGGAGTGGTGCTGATTACTCAGAGCGCATCTGGGGTAACACCGAGCACCTAGCTGAGCGCCTGGACGACATCTTGACCAGAGGAGCGATGACCGGTGCCTCATACGAGCGGATGTCCAGGGAGCTTAGGGAAACCTTCAAAGTCAGCAAGAGCAACGCTGATCGGTTGATACGCACCGAGGCTAACCATTTCCACAACGAGGCGGAGTACCAAGCCTACCGCGACATGGGTGTTGAGCAGTACACCTTCATGGCGACACTGGATGCACGTACCAGTGACATCTGCCAGGAGCATGATGGCAAACACTACCGGCTTGACGAGCGTGAGCAGGGAGTCAATTGGCCACCACTGCATCCGAACTGCCGCAGCACCGTGATCGCCTACCTGGGAGATGAGTGGGCACCGACAGTACGACGTGTACGTAACCCTGTGACCGGCGAGAGCGAGGTTGTGCCATGGCAGAGTTATGAGGAGTGGGCTGCGAGAAATCTGGTTGCTGGGGATACCACAAAAAGCACAAAGGAATCACGGTTGTTTACTGATCGTGAAATGGCAGGAGGCTATAGAACCCCAGCACACACCACTCTTGATCACGATGCGATAGAGCGACTGAAGCAGGAAGCGATATCAATAGGGATTCCACAAGATATTCTTTCTTTTAATACAGGAAGTCAAACCGGTTATTCCGAGGAACTTCGTTTGATACATGTACGCGGAGATGTTCTTCCAGACATGTCATCAAATCTGAATAGGGATACTATGACGTCCAGGGCTGTGCTTGCACATGAATACTACGGGCACTTGATGCATCATGGCTCAAAAGCTCAGTACATTCCAGGGTTTTGGAGGGACGAATATCGTGCCAGCGCTACCGCTTCGGTAAGAGCGCCAGGATTGACTGAAGAAGAGAGGAGGAGCTTGATGATTGATGCCTACGAGAGAGCTCAGGAAGCAGGGTATGTGTTATCATTATCAAGAAAAGCAAGGAAGATGATTTATGGTCGATGATAGAAGAGAAATAACAGTCATTGAAATCAAACAGGTCACAGTTGAGAAGCTGAGGCGACCCTACAAAAGCTATTCATGTCCACGATGCGATAGTGAGATAATCATTACCCATCCTGCTGGGTTGGAGCCATATGCTTCCTGTGAAAAGTGCAGAGTTTATGCTGGTTTCAGGCCTTTATAACGTTTCAGAGACATCTAACTGACAAAGAACGCCCGCGAGCTCCACATTGGGTGCAAACGGGCGTTGGCACCATTTTAACATAGGTGAAGCAAGAGCCACCCACGGGTGGCTTTTTCATTTCGGCAACTCAGACCGTCCTTTGGGGCGGTCTTTTGCATTTTCGCCGAGGGGCGCAAAACCGCTAACGCCGAGGGGCGCAAAACCGAGACAGAAAGGAATCATCAATGGATGAAACCATCACATCGGTCGAGGAGACAACTGAGACCGAGACACCCGAAAGCACCGAGAAGACCTTCACTCAGGCTGAGGTTCAAAGCCAGATCGATGCCGTGCTGTCCAAGCGTATCTCTGAGGAGAAAGCGAAGAACGAGCAGGCGATCAAGGATGCTTTGGCCGAGTATGAGCGCCAAGCCCAGCTGACAGCCGAAGAGCGTGACAGGGAGGCTCGGACTAAACAAGAGGCTCTGATCAGAGCACGCGAGGATGAGATAACCCTTCGCGAGCAGACGATTGCAGCCAAAGAACAGTTAAGCGAACTGGGCATGTCGTCCGGACTGGTTGACTTCGTGGTCGACTTAGATCCTTCGATCACGTCTGCAAACGTAGCCAGGTTGGCAGAGGAGTTCAATCGGGCGGTCGAAGCCGGTGTCACAGCCAAGCTCACCGGCACGTCCCCTGAAGACCCCAGAGCCAATACCAGGCCACCGGCGAAGGGCATGCCATCCCAATTCTAAAGGAGTAACCAATGGCAAGAATCGACGCATTAAGCGTATTCCAGAGTGGAACAAGCACCAAATACAAGCTCGCCGAACTCTATGGCGAGGTAATCGACAACGTTCAGAAGAACACGATCTCTAGCCTGCTCAAGAACACCCGTCTGAGTGGCGACTTCGCTGCAGGCACAGTAGAAGCCAGCCGTATCGAGAACTCGGCAAGTAAGGCTTACGGCAGCGCCAGGAGCGCTGGTAACGCTGAGAAGGCAAAGATACTCCCCGTGCCGATCCCGATCGGTATCCATCGTGAGATGCTGAAGGAGTTCGAGCGCTCCGACATCGACCGTATCGGCATCGTTAACCTGATGCAGCGTGAGATGACCAATATGCAACTCGGTATGGAGCGCGAACTGGAGACCGCATTCTTCGCAAAAGCGATCGCTGCCGGCACTGCTGTCGCACCAGCCGGAGATGCATTGGAAAGGATCGATGCAACCATCCTCCAGCTTGAGACGCTGAAGAACAAGTTCATCGAAGGTGTACCCAGAGCGATGATCAATGTCATCTGCAACCCGTACATCTACCAGGAGATCAGAAGCGATCTGGATGATAAGCCGAACGTCAATGTCGACACCACTATCGAGGAGTTCTCCCGCAGGCACGGAGTCAACTACTTCTCAAGCGTCTATATGCCTGCAGGCATCGACATCATCGTCATGGCGACCGAGAGTGTCGCACTACCGGTGAAGCTCTACCAGTACGATGCCGAAGGCACCATCCCGCTGTCTAATGCTGTAGCTGAAGGCTTCTTCTATGACTACGGATGCGAAGCAGTGATGCCTGACATGATCTTTTATGCAGAGACAGTCGAAGAAGAAGAAGGCTAGACATGACTGACCAGATAGAGCGAATAGTCGAGTATGTAGGGAAGATCAACCAGACCATATCAGACCAAGACCTGCTCGAGTACACGATCGAAGCTGTCATCGACAGGGCACTGCTCTATCTGGGGCATGACAAGCTGGATGAGAGGTTCGAGCGCATCATCGCTGACGTGGTGAACGGAGTACTGCTCAAGTACATCACCAACCTGGAGGCAACAGAGCCTGACAAGGCGATCAGCAGCGTGAGCGATAACGGTCAGTCGATCTCTTACTCGCACGAGGCTGTCAGATACCTGGCAGCAGCAGATGACGACGAGCTGTTCGGGGGATTCGCCAGACTGCTGGCACCCTTTAGGACGATCAAGGTGGTGGGCATGTGAGGATACCGAACAGCATGAAGCAGGCGATTAAGGATGCTTTCTACGACCAGGCTGTCACCGTCCACGAGAAGACAGTAACCACAGACGCTGAGGGCGGCCGTGTAGCCTCTCTGAGTGATCCGGTGGGTACTTTTATGGGAAATGTACGTTACACATCTCTCGGGGCACTACAGGAAGCCTACGGGCTAACCTACAACATCGATGTCGCTATCACAACCGGCTATAACGGTCTGAAACCAGGCGATATCATCAGCTATGCAGGGGACACCTTCTCGGTCACAGAATGCAAGCCGTCTGACAGTCATTTCCTGATTATCGGAGTCAAGTATGGTCAAGATAGAGATTAAGAACATGGATCGCCTGTTCTCGCGCCTCGATAACATCGCCGAGGTTGACCTGGAACCGCTGATGTACAAAGCGGTGTTGGCTGTCGAGGCTCAGGCTAAGGCGCTGGTACCCGTACGCAATGGAGCACTCAGAGCCAGCATCCATCCCGAGGTCAAGACAGAGGGGGATACGATCATCGGACGGGTCTACACAGCTAATGAGTACGCAGCTTTCGTCGAGTTCGGTACTGGTACCACCGGTCAGGGTTCCTATCCGTATCCTGTGCCTGGTGTCGACCTGCAATATCGTCAGACACCATGGGTCTTCCCGATTGAGAGCAAAGACCAAGACAAGCCAGGATTCGTGACGACGTCGGGGTTTGTCGCGCGACCGTACATGCTCCCTGCTCTGCTGCTCACACGAGACAGGATCATGGCGATGATCGAGAACGAGACTCCTAAGCTCCTGCATAAAGCGATAGGAGGCTGAAGATGTACCTACCGAAACAGGATATCTACGAACTACTGGACGGGTATCTGCCAGGCGGCGTGATCCAGAACAGTGACAATGTATTCACTACGCTACCGACGATCACTTTCAATGTCGCTGAGAATGCAGTATCACTCGATCTGTCAAACCAGATTACCTATCAGGATATCAGCATCACCATCGACTTCTGGGCAGCCGGTTCGAAGGTCGCTAGCACGATGTTAAGTGACGTGGAGCAGCTGATGAGGTCTGCTGGATACAAGCTGGCGTTTTCAACTGATGTACCGAATCCTGACCCTGCGGTCTGGCATATCAACTCAAGATTCACAACTAGACAAGGAGGCTAACATGCCTTTCACAGCAAAAAGCGTTAAGGCGATGGGGACATCGCTGACAAAGAAGATGAACGGCACTGAAACCACTGACTGGGTGGTCGGTTCGCTGACATCGATCGGAGAGATCGGAATAGAGATCAGCGAGGAGGATATCACCACTTTGGACAGTCCTGACCAGGCTAAAGAATACCTTCCTGGTGATATCGATGCCGGTGAGCTCTCTATCACCGGAATAATCAAGAAGGCAGATGACGAGCAAACAGTGGTCAAGATGACCACGCTTATCAAGAACTCGGCTGTTGAAGAATGGACGGTCAAGTTCCCTAGTGGAGCCAAGTGGGATTTCAAGGCATTCGTCAAGTCATTTAAGACAGATGAGGCATCGACTGATGGCATGGTCGGCTTCAGTGGCACGCTCCGCATCAGTGGTCTACCGGTATACACGCCGTCCACACCGTAACCTGGAGGAAACACATGAATCTCAAATTCAACGCGTTGATCATCAAGAACATCGAGAAGACCATCAACAACCAATCCATCGTCAATATTCTTGGCGACAACTCGATAAAGTCGCTTGAGACGCTGATCGCTGCGAGCCATGTCAATGAGGATGGCTCTATCGGCGTGAAAGGCGACAGGGCATTGGAGCTGATAGATGAGTATGTCGCAGAAGGCAGAGACACCTATGAGCTTATGCTAGACATCATGGACGCCTTGAAGGCTAATGGTTTTTTACCGAAAGGGATCGACGTGGCGAAGATGAGGGAGGAGATGACGACCCAGGTCGAGCAGGCGATGGATCAGCTTGGGGAGGCTTAAGCTTCAGCGAGTACTGGGAGAGCCTTGAAGATGATGCCATCGCTATCGGTTTGGGACTCGATTACTTCTGGCTTCTGACCCCGAAACAGTACGCCAAGCATGCGCAGATGTTCATACAGATGCGGGAGATCAATATCAGGCAACAAGACCAGTTGAATCACATACTGGGGTCATACATCAGAGTAGCGTTCAACGATCCAAGCAAATATCCAGGTAAGCCCTACCTCCACAAAGAAGAGACGGCGACCGACCAGACAGCCAGTGACATGGAAAGAATAGCAAGACTTAACACCCTGACGTTAGGGGGTGAGATTAACTATGCCGGCAACAACGATTGATGAACTACAGGTGCTTTTCAGTGCCAACAAGGAACAGTTGACCAAAGATGTCGAGAAGGTCAAGAAGGACATCGCAGGTGTGCAGACACAGGCAGAGAGCTCTTCGAGCGGTGCTCTCGCTGCGTTTCAGAAGTTCGTGAAAGGCCTAAAGGCACTCGGTA
Organism: Coriobacteriia bacterium; assembly: GCA_009781525.1. Classification (GTDB taxonomy): domain Bacteria; phylum Actinomycetota; class Coriobacteriia; order Coriobacteriales; family UBA8131; genus WQXZ01. The sequence goes on from WQXZ01000002.1 coordinate 16,796, forward strand.
TCACAGCCGTGATAATGAAGATATTCAAGGTCGTGAAAGACTCCATCAAGTCAGCGCTCGACTACATCGCCGGTGATCAGGTCTACCAGGCTACCATGGGGCAGTGGCAGGCTGCCACGAAAGAGTTCACAGAAGACCTAAAGCAGAAACTCGGCATCTCGCGATCTGAGATGCGCCAGTTCATCAGCGTGCTATACAACATGCTGCAACCGATGGGTATAGCCTCTGACAGAGCATTCACGATGTCAAAGTCACTGGCTATGCTCAGCCAGGATATGGCAGCATTCTGGAACATCTCTACCGATGATGCATTAAATGCCTTCCAATCCGGTCTAGCAGGCAACTCCCAGGCGCTCAGGCGCTACGGTATCAACATCAGCGACACCATGATCAGGGAGGTAGCATACCGTAACGGTATCGCCCAGACGGGATCCCAGCTAACCGAGCAGCAGAAGGTCATGGCAAGGTACTGCGCCATCATGGAGCAGACCGCCAACATGCAAGGCTTCCTTGCCAGGACGATAGATGCACCGAACGCCCAGATGCGCATCCTCGCAGACAGCATCAAGACATTACAGTACAGCTTCGGGCAGTTGTTCATACCTGCGATCTCTGCAGCACTGCCTGTTCTGAACGCTCTGGTCAAGCTGGCTACGATGGCCATCACAGCCATTGGTACGCTCTTCGGGCTGCTGTCAGGTGGCAAGGGATCTCCTGGCAAATCACTGAATTCTGGTATGGCGCAGGTTGAGGTAAGCTCAGGTGGAGTTGCTGACAACCTGGGAGCTGCCGGTGGTGCTGCCAAGAAACTGAAGCAGACCCTGGCGAGTTTCGACGAGATGAATGTCTTGCAGGAACCGGACACCGGTGGCGGTGGAGGCGGTGGCGGGGGAAGCGGTGCTGGTGCCAATATGGACTTCGCCCTGCCTGAGTACGATTTCTCCGCGCTAGACGGCATAACATCTAAGGCTGACAAGATCATCAACTACCTGCAGGGATTATTCAGTGGCATCGACACAGAGAGGCTGACAACGAGCTTCGTCGGTTTCGGCAAATCGATCGGCGAGATGATGACCACTCTTGGTGGGTTTGGAATATGGCTGCTGGAGAACATACTGGCACCGATCGGGGTATGGTTCACGAATAATGTGATACCTCCCGTACTCGATACCATCTCCGCCTCCGTAGAGAGCTGTACAGTTTTCTTCCAGATGCTGGCGGACGTTCTTGAGCCACTATGGACGAATATCTTCGCGCCTTTGGGGGGCTTTCTAGGAGCGATACTAGAGCCGGTGCTACGAGGTGTATCCAAGGGAGCCCTGGCAGTCGCTGAGGCCTTTAAAGAGGTTGCGAAGTGGGTTAAAGACAACTCAGAGAAACTGGACGAGTTCTTATCCCCAGTTAAGGACTGGCTGGAAAAAGCCGCCAGCTGGGTGCGTGAGAACGATAAGCTGAACGCAGTGCTTGAAGCTCTCGGCTTCGCACTGGGAGCTCTTGCTGTGATCATCGCAGTTGTGATTGTCGTCCAGACTACGCTCGCCTTGGTAACAGGTGTTGCGACTACTGTCATGGGTGCATTCAGTGCTGTAATCGCCTTCATCACCTCACCGATCGGTTTGGCGATACTGGCTATCACCGCACTGATCGCGATCGGTGTCCTGCTCTACCAGAACTGGGAAAAGGTCAAGGAGTTCGCGGGCAGCTTGTGGACTGCAATCAAAGAGACCTTCTCGAAAATCGGCGAGCACATCGGCAACATCTTCAAAGGTATCGTGAATGCTGGAATTTCGATGGTGAACTTTTTGATTGGCGCTGTCGAGACCTTGATCAATGGCTTTCTGACCCCGCTGAACGCGGCGATCAAAGCTGTGAACGTGATCCCAGGGGTAAATATCCCGACACTGTCCGTCTCTATCCCCCGAATACCAAGGTTAGCCGAAGGAGGCATTGTCGACCGAGCGACCTTGGCAATAGTCGGCGAAGCAGGCCGAGAGGCTGTGTTACCGCTCGAGAACAATACCGGTTGGATGGACAGACTGGCAGAGCGTATCGGATTAGCGATCGAAAACGATGATGGACAGCCGATCCATGTCACAGTGAACATCGGCGAAGACACCATTATCGAGAGGGTCATCGACGGTATCAATGAATCGCAATTCAGACGAGGTGGGGAGGTGTTTGGCTGATGGCTTATTCAGGTGACCTGCTGAAGATCAATAACCAGACCGTACCAGGTTTGGTCGAGTACACCGTCCAACGCTCGAAGCTCTGGAAGGACGCGGATCGTAACATGGAAGGCGAGGTCAGAGCCTCTCTGATCGGCATCTTCTTAAAGCTCAAGCTGGTGTTCAGGATGATGTCGCAGACAGAAGTTGCAGCGCTTACGCAGCTTTTGGATACAGCTGTATTCAATGTGACCTTCTTCGATGCCAGGACGCAGACGACCTACACCGCGGAGTACTACGCATCTGACTATGACGCGTCACTCTTCTCAAAACCTAGAGGGTTATACGAGCAGGTCAAAGTGAACCTGGTGCCGATCAGGAAGCGGGTGTACTAGATGCCTTCTGTCTCACCTGCTTTCAAAACCGCTATGAAGCAATCGGTAAAAGAGCTCGCCGCGAAGGCGACCATACCCGAGCTAGGTATCACCATCACAGGTGCTGACGACTTGAACAGCGTGAGGATAATGGGTGAAGGCGGCATCGGTCAGACAACCATGCGAGCCCTTGAGATGAGGTATATCAACGGGCATGACCTGCTGGGAAAGACCGTCGAAGTGCAGATCGGTGTCATGACTGCTTCCGGCTATGAGTACGCTGACTATGGCAGTTTCCTGATAACCGAGATCAGCGAGAAGAAGGGCAGCGACACCATCACTGCCAAAGGCTACGACCTGATGATCAAAGCCATGGTGCCCTACACAGCTCCAGCGATCGAGTATCCGACAAGTCTTTTGGAATACACTCAGATCCTTGCCGCAGCATGCGGACTTGAGCTGGCGAATACAGCATTCGTGCATGATGACTGGCTCATCAATGAAGAGCTGTACGAGAACATCGATGGCATTACCTATCGTGATATCTTCGTCGAGATCGCCAAGGTTACAGCTTCGATATGCGTCATCGGTAGCGATGACCGACTGTATTTCAAGTACATAACCAATACCAGTGAGACACTTACATACTCCAACCTGAAATCTCTTGATCTGATGCCTGAATACGGGGAGATCAACAGCGTAGTGCTGTCACGCACCCCTCAAAACGATGATATCTACATGAGAGATGATATCTCCATCGACCAGTATGGTCTGACCGAGTTCAAGATCGAGAATAACCAGATCATTGACAAGGATCGCGACAATGCCATGACAGCGATCTTCGACTCCTTACGCGGTATCAGGTATTTCCCGTTCGATGCTGCGACAGAAGGATTAGGCTGGTATGAGATAGGCGACAGGGTAACGGTACAGATCGGAAGTGGGCTGACCTACAGCTGCGTTGTGTTCGAGTTCGCCTTGACCGTTGACGGTGGCATCAAGGAGCGCCTGGCGTGCAGTGAGCCAACAAAGACCCAGACCCAGTACCAGTATGCGACCACGATAGGCAGGCGCATCAAGAGCGCTGAGCTGCAGGTCGACAAACAGGCAAACGAGATCAGGGCACTGGTATCTGATATGTACTCAGAAGGTGGATTGATCAATGAGTCATTCACCTTCATCAGACAGGATATCGCTAACATCACCAGTGCGGTACAGACCGCAGGTGGCGCAAACCTCCTGCTTAATTCGGTTATGTTCGCAGTCGATAACGACAGGCTGCCGATGCAGTGGGAGACCTCCGGTGCCGGCTCAATCGATATTAGGGCGAGTAATGAGACCTTAAACGCAGGAGGTGTGTCCGGCAATATATTCACTCTTGCCGACCTTGCAGTGAAGCAACGTGTTCCGGTGCTACCAGGCAGTGAATATTTCTTCTCGTGCAGGGTCAGGAAGAACGCTGCAGGGACTGCCTACATCCAGCTCAGCAATACCGATGAGACACACCGTATCGACTTCCAGAACGGCGAGTCACCTTTTTGGGCTACGTATTCGATAGGCACACTGACGCCGAGCCTCAGCTACTACGATATCGAATTCTACGGATCATCAGACAGTACGTTCTCGGTGACCGATGCCATGTTCGTCCATGGGAGTTTCGCAGCTCAGTGGCAGCAAGCCAATGGCGAGCTGATGAACACCCAGGTGAATATCTCCCAGAATGGTGTCTTAGTCAGGAGCTCCACCTATATCGGTGACTACACTGTCATGTCCCCGTTGGAGTTCGCTGGATACGCGATGGTCAATGGTGCACTGACCAAGGTCTTCTCCCTCAATAAAGACACAACAGAGACAGTAAGGCTGCATGTGACACATGAGCTTCGCATGGAGCCTTTGAAGATCGTTCCGATCACAACTGGGCAGACACCTGGTTGGGCGATCGTACCCGCATAGGAGGTGAGCATGGCGACATCTGGGCAGTTCGTCACAAACGCACATACTGTCTATAACCGCTCTATGACGTTTTCCTGGTCGCTTGTCAGTCAATCGATTGCGAATAATACATCTACGATCAACTATCAGCTTGTCGGCAGCGGTGACTCGCCGGCATATTATGTGATGGCTGGCAACTTCAAGCTCTGGGCAAATGGGGGGATCAGATATGATTCTGCAGACCGCATCCAGCTCAGAGGCGGTACAGTTATCACATCGGGCACTCTGACCATCCCACATAACGCAGACGGTAGCAAGTCGTTTTCTGCCAACGCCGAGGCGGGTCTCTATGACGTGGCTGTGAACACCTGGGGCAGTGGCACATGGGCGCTGCCGCAGATACCACGAGCTGCAACGCTTGAGACAGCATCAGGTTTCACGGATGAGGGTACGCCCAGCATCGGGTATAAGAACCCCGCAGGGAGCGCTGTGACCAGCCTGCAAGCGGCGATCTATGCCGGTAGCACGGCAGTCGCAGCATATCGCAATGTCTCGAAGACCGGAGGAAACTCACAGGGTGTCATCAGCTACAGTTTCTCTCTCACGCCTACAGAGCGGCTGTTGATTCAGTCTCTGACAGCCAATTCGAATAGCTTAACGGTCGAGTACCGACTGCGTACCAATATAGGCGGAGTCGACTACACCAATACCAAGACAGCAATTGTAACCATCGTGAATGCCAGTCCAACATTTGGAGGCTTCTCGTATGTGGATACGAATGCGACTGTTGTAGCAGTGACTGGGAGCGACCAGGTAATCGTGAAGAATCGGTCTTCAGTGAGAGCTACCGTGGCTGCCGCAGACCGGATGACCACACTGAAAAGTGCGACACCCGTCAGGTACGCAGCAACACTGGACAGTAGAACCGCAAACGTCAATTACTCTGCCTCAGCTGACGTGCAGATGAACCTGGGGACTATCCTCAATGCCGGTCAGAAGCGATTCAGCGTAAGAGCGTTTGACAGTAGGGGGAACTCAGCAGAGCATTTCACTGATGTCATGGTGCTCGATTATGCCCCACCTACCATCAATGCAACCGCTGAGCGATTGAACAACTTCGAGGCACAGACAACGATAAAGGTAAATGGTGAGTACAACCCTCTGGTGGTTTCCGGTACATCGAAGAACAATCTCGTAACTGCACGCTATCGCTATCGGGAGTTCAACGGCTCATATGGAGGATGGGCATCACTGTCTGTGACACTTGACCAGAATGAAAGCACCTATATCTGTAGCAATGCTGTAGTCAATCTGGATATATCAAAGTCTTTCGAGATCGAGATCGAGGTCGCTGACCGCCTGAGTGTGTCGGTGCTTGATGGCTTGATTGTCGACACTGGAGTACCGGTGCTCTACATCGCCAGCAACCAGAAGGCAATCGGTATCAACTGCGTACCGCCACTGAACGCTCCTGCTGGTAGCATCTGGTCGAATGGAGCGAATATCGCCAACCCACTACCAGCTTGTCCATTCCCCGTTGGCAGCATCTATACGTCAATTAACTCGGCTAATCCTAATACCTTATGGCCTGGCACAACATGGACTGCTCATGCACCCGGACGTGTTCTGGTCGGAGTTGGAACCAACGGTACTACAAACTATCCGACGGTTAGTGCGACAGGCGGGGCAGATGCGGTAACACTATCAGCAGCGCAGATACCGTCACATAGCCACGGGGTACTTGGTGGCTGGGGCGCCGGTGGTTTAGGTAATAGCTATTTCCGTGTCGACACAAATAATCCGACTAACGCATGGAGCAATACAGGCAATACTGGCGGGGGTGGATCTCACGAAAACAGGATGCCTTATACAACGGTATATATGTGGCGCAGAACAGCTTAGGGGGTACACAAATGAGAATTAAGGCACCAAATGCAGCACCAGGCACACAGGCAGCACGAACGCTTGAATCTGATCATGGTAAATGCCTAAAGATGATGGACGCCGAGTTTTATACCTTTGGCTTTGTCATTGGAGAGTACGTCACGCTTGATGAAGCTGCCAGCAAGATAGAGGAGGTGTCCATTGACGAGCTACCTTTGTATGACGGCGACCTTCTCGCGCAAGAAGAGCTGATGGAGAAAATCAAAGACGCTATCGAGAATCCACCAGCCGAGGGTGAGCAGTGGCAGGTCGGCATGTCGCTATTTCGGGACGCAATCATCACTTTTGACGGCAAGCGGTACAAGGTGTTGCACAACCACGTCACACAAGCGGACTGGTTGCCTCCAGCACTGGCATCGCTCTACTTGCTGCTGCCTGATGCAGGTGTGATACCTGACTGGGAGCAGCCACAATCGCACAATCCGTACATGAAAGGCGATAAGGTCAATTACAAGGGAGAGGTGTACGAATCGCTTATCGACAACAACGTTTGGTCACCGGAAGCATATCTGGCTGGCTGGAGGAAACTATAGAAAGGGGCTCATATGTTTAACGGCATATATGGCATGGAGCACATAATAAACCGCTTCATCAGGGTGTTCTACGTTCTGATGATTATTGCTCATGCGCAGCTGGTTGTTCGCATTCTAGGCTGCAATATACTTGACCTCGCGGTCAGTATATTTGCCATTATAAACTTCTTGCTCTATACGCTTCTGCTCAGATACAACCTGACCGGTAAGTACGTACAGGCTGAGAGACTGCTTGTTGTTCTGGCTGTGTCGACAGTCTTCATGTATGTAGCCAAAGTAACCCGCGAACTCATCATCTATGACGACGCGCTGTTCGTGTTCATGAACACCACAGTCATGCACCTGTTGATCGAGTGGATCGTGCTACTGCGAATCGCAACCATCGTCCGGCTGCAAAAAATCGCAGAGAGGGGAAAACATGAATGAGATGTTGCCGCATCTGGTGTCACTGCTTGCCGGTGGCGGGTTTGTTGCTGTGGTGAACGCTCTTGCGAACCGGAGCAAGACTAGAGCAGAAACCGAGAATATGAGCATCAAAAGTCTGCTTGAGGTAGACGAGCGGATGAGTAACAGGATGACAAGCCTGGAAACCAGGCTTGCAGCCTATGAAGAGAAGAACGCTGAGTTGCGCGGAGAGATCCTCGAGCTGAAAGCTGAGAACCATCGTCTACAGCTTGAGCTTGAGCGCATGGAGGTCAGCATCAACGGTAGTTACAAAAAGAAGGAGACGAAATGAAAGCCCGACCGACCTTATCCAACACACTTTATAACATCCTCAAATGGCTGGCGATTCTAGCGATCCCTGCCTGTGGAACCGCATACCTTGCGCTATCGAAGGTGTGGGGTCTGCCACATGGCATAGAGATCGCTGAGACCTGCATCATTGCCCAGACACTCTTGGGAGCGCTGTTGGGTATCTCTACAGCCAACTATAACGCCAATAAGTTCGATGAGAGCGAAAGCAAAAGCACTGAGGGAACCGATTGAAAGAGGAGACCCATGAGCAAGATCATTGAAAACCCGATTGACCCAGATCTGATGGGCTTCGGCGAATGCGTGGAGGGGGTAGATGATGCTTCAAGTACAGCAGCGACTGACGAAGACCAACTTCAGTAGCGGTAGCAACAGGCAGATCAGATTCATCGTAATCCATTACGTCGGGGCAGTATCTTCGGCTTTGAACAATGCGATCTATTTTGAGAATACCTACCGAGGTGCATCTGCCCATTACTTCGTCGATGACGGCTCCATCTGGCAGGTGGTACTTGACGGGGACATCAGCTGGCACGCTGGTGCGACTTACTATTATTCTGATGCTCGTAACACAAACAGCATCGGCATCGAGATGTGCTGCTTCTCAGACAGTGGCAAGCTGGATGTATCAGCGAAGACCGAGGCTAACACAATCGAGCTGGTAAAGCATCTGATGGCGAAGTACAACATCCCTGAAGCCAATGTCATCAGGCACTACGATGCGACGCGCAAGATGTGTCCAGCACCCCACGTGAACGATTCCAAAAGATGGAGCGCATTCAAGGCGGCTTTGAAAGGCGGCACAGTGGTCGCTCCACCACCACCTGCAAGCGACACATATCCGACACTCTTGATTGGTAGTGCTGGGGTACACGTGAAGGCTCTACAGTGCCTCCTGAACCACCAGAATGGCAATTCTGCACTACTTATCGACGGTGACTTCGGCTTGGTCACTGACAAAGCTGTGAGAGCTTTCCAGAGAGGCAGAGGCTTGGTTGTAGATGGAGTTGCAGGAGCGATAACGCTCTCAGCCTTACTCACTACAGTCAAACAAGGCTCTAACAGCTTTGCAGTCAGAGCTGCACAACACTTGATAAGCAAGTTCGAACCGATTGTCGTCGACGGTTTCTTCGGAGCTACCACTGACTCTTTGGTCAAGACCTATCAGCGCATGATGGGGCTTGAGGCAGACGGGGTGATCGGGCAGATCACATGGCAGTCCCTGTTCACGAAGTCCGCTTATCCAGCTGCTCCTCCGATAGCTCCACCTACGAAACCAGATGCCAAGAAACTCTATCGCCTGCTACCGAAGACAGCACCAGTGAAAGACGCATGGTCAGCCGATGTGATCGGTTCATATGAGGTATTAGACAACGCCAGGACAGCCAGGGATCTGAAGAACCCGTTTGCTATCTATGATGAAGTCGGGAAAGAGACCAAGTAGGCAGCAGATCGCTTTGTATTACTGTATGCAAAAGACTGAATGCTTTATACGTCGACATCACGGTGTTTTCGTGTGCCATTTTGTGCCATCGTCGCAAATAATGTGCCCAAATGTGCCATTACTACCGATAATATAGACAATATAGAAAGGTTAAAAAGGCATTTTGACCTGCGAAAACACAATCTACCAGCAAAAACACCTGGCGGAGAAGGAGGGATTCGAACCCTCGAGACGCTATCAACGCCTACACGATTTCCAATCGTGCGCCCTCGGCCAAGCTAGGCGACTTCTCCGCGAATTGGCAGTGTACCACAACGGATGTTTAGCTGCGAAGCTGCGGTGAAAACCGCTTGGTGAGAGCAGCAGGTGCGGGCGGTGTGAGGTTCGCAAGGCTTACGCCACCCGAGGTGAGACAAGATTCCTGTTATTGCTTCGACAGAAATAAAAGTCGTGATTTCGCGCTACGAGGTCTTATCCACATAGTGCTCTTACTGATGCTGCAAAGAACAACGTAATCGTCAGAGGTCGAAGCTTTCCTCTTCGCCGGTGATGTCACAGATACGGGCGTAACCGGTGCTTATGTAGAAGAAGACCAAGCGGCCGTCGTTGGCGGAGTCGTGAGCCTCACCCAGTCCGAGCATGTGCTCGAAGCCTGCCTGCCGCAACTCAGCGGATGGCTCGTCGAAGACCGCTTGGCCTGAGACCACGATCCAGGGATTGCCAGGATTCCAGGCCGACAGCTCGAATTTCGGGTTGGCGGACAGCTCAAAGTAGACGTCCTTGTCGTTGGATGTGCTGAACCAGATGCGACCGTCCTCAAAGGCTGCGAAGCTGAAGGGGCGCACATGCGGCTGGTCGTCAGCGCATGTAGCCAGGTACCAGGCGGGCACCTGTGTCAGGTATTGAACGATTCGCTCATGTGGTGTTGTCATGTTGCCTCCTGATTAATGTCAGTGAAGTGTTACCTGTGAGCGCTGTAGCGCCATCCGGCTTGCCACCGCCACGCCGCCCGCGCCCGCGCCCGCGCCCGCGCCGCCGCGCCCACGCCCGCCCGCGCCCGTGGCAGCAGAGCCCGCGCCGCGCGCGCAACCGCCTAGCCCTCAAGCAGGCTTTTCAGGCTCTTGTATAACACCATGCTAAGTACGCCGTTCAGCCCCGCCTTCAGCAGGTTAAACGGAAGCATCAAAGGAACCACAAAGGTCACCGTTACATCAAACGGAATCTTGAAAAAGTACGGCCAGACAACCAGATTCGCAGGAATAATCAGCGCAACCGACACCAGGCAGCCAACCACCAAGCCAATAACCAGCTGTGTGGTGGTTCTATTCTTGTTGTAGATAGTTGCGCAGGGCAAAACAAAGCCTATGACCGCGACGATATTCATGATCGCTCCGACAATGTCGCTGCCAAGAATGCCGCGTACCACCGCGCTCAAGACACCGATGGTCAGTCCCGCCGCTGGGCCAAAAGCCAGTCCGCCGACGATCGCTGGAATGTTTGCCGGATCATAGGTGATGCCAAACGCCGCCGCCGGCGGAAAAATAGGAATCGCCACAAATGCCAGTATAGCTCCCAGCGCGATAAACAACGCCATCGTCGCCAACTGTCGTGCGGTCCACTTCGGCTGCGCCTCGGTTTTCTTCTCAGTCTGCATTACATCTCCTCATAAAAAAGGCCTACGGGCGTAGGCGAGTAGCGTCAATTAAGACCCTGTTCTCTCCTCCGGACTATTACCGTCGGTTTCGGATTTCAACCGAATCTGCCAAAATGGCTCGCGGACTCGTGGCTAGCGCTTTTGCCGCCCTTCACCGCCGGTGAGGGATTACACCTCGCCCTGAACAGTTAATGACTCAAGAGTATAACAAAGAAGTAGAATGATGTAGACAAAAAATGTGGATAAAACCACGTTGTTGTAACTTGAAGGAGGTTACGAACCATGGTTGATTCTATAGAAAACGCAAATACACTTGATTCGGCTGTACCTCTGGTAGGCATAGTTATCGGCTCACAGTCTGACTTGGAAGTCATGCAGGAAACCTGTGACCAGCTTGATGAGTTCGAGGTTCCATATGAGTTGGTGATTGCCAGTGCGCATCGCAGTCCTGACAAAGTGCATGCCTTTGCAGGTGGTGCATATCAGCGCGGGATAAAAGTGATTATTGCAGCCGCTGGAAAAGCCGCTCATCTGGCAGGAGTCTGCGCCGCTTTCACTCCGCTGCCGGTGATAGCTGTGCCCATGAAAACCAGCGACTTAGGCGGGTTAGACTCTCTGCTCTCCATGGTACAGATGCCCAGAGGTGTGCCGGTTGCCTGTGTAGCAATCAACGGAGCAAGAAACGCTGCAATTTTGGCAACCCAGATTCTGGGCAGCGCTGATGATGTCTACCTGCAAAAGATTATTGACTATAAGCAGAAGATGGCTGAATCCTAGGATCGCTCCGCGTCTCGCATTTAAACCCGAGCCCCAACACCCTATATACCCTTAAACCAAGAGTGCGCCCCGATCTATTGACCGGGGCGCTATTTGGAGTGTGTCAGCCCATGAGCAGTTAGAGTGGTGTTCAGACTCCGGGGAGGGAGGAGAGTCTGTAATAGGAGGAGGGTCATGGCTGGACTGACAATGTATACAATACCGCTCGATTATGAATGCGACAAGAGCCTTCTGTCCGGGTAAACGGCACAAGAAATCTTGTGAAAAAAGAAGCTATTATGCTATGGATTGCACGCTGGCATATCACTAGAATGCTAGGGGATTGCACGCTGGCATATCACTAGA
>WQXZ01000003.1 GCA_009781525.1 Coriobacteriia bacterium
CAGCTTCCTACTGACTTCGAAGGCACTGCTGTTGCAGTTGCCGACAAGGCTGACACCATCGCAGGCTTGTTTGCTGTTGGGCAGCTGCCGACTGGATCTTCGGATCCATTTGCCTTGCGTCGTAACGCAATCGGTATCATCTCGATTCTACTCGCAGGTTTCCCGCTCTCGCTGAACAGCCTGATCAGGGAGGCTTGCGCAAACCTTGCGCAAAGTGGCATCAGTATGGACAAAGCTAAGACAGAGCAGTCAATCAGGGAGTTCTTCGCCGGCCGCCTGGAGGTTATTGCCCGCGAGCGCGGTTACAGCATAGACACTGTTGACGCAGTCATGGCAACCGGTAATATCGAGCCGGTCGATGTCATCGCTCGCTCAGAAGCATTGACTGTGGCGCGAAAGTCGAACCCAGAGCTATTCGATGACCTGGCAACCGCATACACCAGGGCAAATAATCTCCGCGATGCCTCACTTGGCATTAGCGTTAACGAGTCCCTTTTCAGCGAGCCTGAGAAAGTATTGCTCAATGCGATTGACAAGGTCGATGAAGGCATCAGGGATGCGCTGAAAATCAAGCGCTACGACCGAGCCATCGAATATCTGGCGTCCCTCAGAAACCCGATCGATCGTTTCTTCGACGAGGCGTTGATTATGGACTCAGACGAGCAGCTCAGAGCCAACCGACTCAGACTGTTGAACCGATTCGTCCAGGTTTTCACCGAGGTCGCAGATATCAGCAGGCTGACCAGATCGATCTGATACACCAAACGAATGGATGCAACACAGAACAACAGTCCGATAATCAACATCATTTCGGATAGCATCGGTGATAGCGCTGCAACAATGGCAATCGCTGCAGCCAGCCAGTTCTCAAACGATAGATGCGTGATCAACCGTCTGCCTAGAGTCAGCTCACTGCAGCAGATGATTCCATTCATAGAGCAACACATTTCAGAGTCTATGGAGAAAATCATCCTTTTTCATACCATAGCGGATGAGCAGTTGCGAGCAGAGCTCGACGACTATCTCATGGACAAACAAGTGGTGGCTGTTGACCTGATCGGGCCGGCAATCGATGCTATTGCCCTGGCAACTGGGCGAGCACCACGAGGCGAACCAGGTTTGATCCGGGAGACCGATCAGGCCTACTTCTCAAGAATCGAAGCTATGGAGTTCGCTGTCGAACATGACGACGGCCGGAGCCCCATGGACCTGGATCAAGCCGACATTGTTTTGATCGGTGTCTCACGAACATCGAAGACCCCGCTCTCGATCTATCTGGCAACCCAAGGATATAAGGTTGCGAATGTTCCACTGGCCAGTGGCATTGAGCCACCGGAGCAGATTTTCAAACTTGATCGACAAAGGGTTTTTGGCTTGACCTATGACCCCGAGCTCCTATCGGCAATTCGTCTGCGAAGGCTTGGCAATGCAAGCGAGGTTGCCAAGAGCTATGCAAGCCTCCCTAATGTAATATACGACCTGGAGCAGGCAAGACAGGTAATGCGTAGAATCGGCTGCATAGTGGTTCGCACCGACAATCGGGCAATCGAGGAGGTCGCCCAGGAGATCCTGCGCTACTACCACAACAGTTTTCCAGCCTGAGTGGCTTGGTCAAATAAGATTACAGCCTTTTTCCGGTTTCCGGTTGATTGCCGTCTCAATGTTACAAAAGCACCCTGTTGCCAAACCGGAGGCAGTTGGTGGCAAAAAATCGGCTTCGTCGGTGCCGGAGGGAGTGGTTTTATCCCTGTGATTACGATGGATGAGGCGCGTTATGTGGGTATTTTGCGTGATTGCCTCCATAGAGACACCGACGAAGCCGATTTTTTGCCACCAACTGCCTCCGGTTTGGCAACAGGGTGAAGGTTAGGCGGTATTGGTTGATTTGGGGTAAGCCTGAGGGGTGGAGCGATAATCTGCAGCAAGTAAATGTTTTGTTTTTCGTCGGCAATGATGTATTATGTCTTTCCGTGTTTTCTTGTATAAGGAGTATGGTTTGAATCCGCTACTGATAATAATTCTTGTGCTCTGGGCTGTGTCAGGCGTCGGTCTGGTTATTTTTGTGCTGCTGCATTCCGGCAAAGGCACCGGTCTTTCTGATGTTATTGCTGGCCAGATGTATAACAGTCCTGGTGGTTCGGGTATTGTAGAGAAAAACCTGAATCGTATTACTATTACCTTGGCGGTAATTTTCTTTTTGACCTTGTTGGTGCTGATGATTATCTATCCTCAGGGGACGATATCGTAGGCAGCAAATCAAGAAACCGCTCATGTCGGAGTGGTGGAATGGCAGACACGCTAGCTTGAGGTGCTAGTGCCTGAAAGGGTGTGCGGGTTCAAATCCCGCCTCCGACACCAGTGAGACCCTGGAGAATGATTCTCCAGGGTCTCACTGGTGTCCAGGTCTGTGTTGTGAGACATTATTTGACACGCTATGGAGAACATGCTACCATAATGATATAGCAAGTAAATCGAAAGAATCATGGGGAGAGGATTCATCATGAAGAGATTATCAAGTTGGCTGCTGGTCGTTTTGCTGGCACTGCCGATGTATACGCTATCAGCCTGCAGCAAAACTACCTCAGGTGGTGGGGATACAGACACCGGGACAAGCAGTGGATACTCCGTAAATGCTGTTAGCGGTTTTAACTTTGACAATGGGGATCTACCGTTACAACAGGCGTCATACAAAGACGGAATGCTCTTCCTGGTTTTGGGAGAGTACCGAGAGTCATTTGATCAGAGTGCAAGCCCCGTATACATCGTAGTACTGGACACGACAGGGCGCGTTCTTCTAGAGCTTGAGTACCCGATATCAAATGACGGGGTGGAGACATATATCTCGGACATAATGGGTGCTCCTGGAGGCTCTTTCTGGATGAAGGAGGATCTGTTCTGGCAAGATGACGAGGGACTTTATTTCGAACGCCGATTCACCTACTTCGACGCCTCTGGGAATATGCAGGCCATGATAGCTGAAAGCGAACTGCAGATAGACCCAGACATCACCTCTACGCATATGCTCGCGACAGACGAACTCGGTCGGGTCTACCTGACGATAGGCATCGAGGCTGACAGCGGGGTCGGGCGCGGTGTCCGGCCTGGCATCGCATTGGTCGACCAATCAGGAGATATCGCTTGGTTCTGGGAGAGCGACAAGTGGGGTGTTTTAGGGATGACATTACTTGATGACGGTACTCCACTGATTCTTCAAGTCGATAGAGAAGCAGGAATTCTCACACCATTCAGCGACAGTCCCTATCGGATCTATCAGATAGACGATAGCGGTGAGGTGGTTTTACTGGGAGTGCTAAGTGACTTAGACGGTTTTGACTCAGACCTGTTCTGGCCCCTCATCTATCCTGGCACTGGCAGTGAAGCCTACTTCATCGGTATCGAAGGTCAGCAGCTCTTCAGGCTTGACCTCGATGACTTTACACTTGAAGTGGTGGCTAACTGGAGCGATGAGGTTAGCCCAGAGCAGTTGGCGTATGGGCCACTGGCTTTCTTTATCACCCCAGACGGCTCGATGATTCTGGTGATGGGCAAGCCAGACTCTCCAGCTTTGCTGATCGAGTTCACGAAATAGTCTTGTGGAGCATGCTCCATGAAGGTGCATCGACTGTAAAGGTGAAGAAGAGGGCAGCAAGAGCGGTGCCTTTACTGCTGGCACTGTCGCTGTGTGCGCAGTCAGCCTGTAGCAATGGTTCTGCTGCTAACGACCCAGACGCAGAACCGGTTGTCTATGAGTACTCTGTAAGTACGACCCCCTTCTACTTCGGAGACGAAGAGCGTTTCAACCTCTCAGAGGCATCACTTGGCTACGGACACCTGTTAATCGGCTACAACTTCATGTATGGTGTCCGGGATAGCCATGGCGATCCAGATTGCATTGTCGTCTTAGACACGGACTTCGGCGTTGTTCGAGAGGTGCCCTTTGAGCTATTCGTGTGGGAACTTAGCGACATGTTCGGTGAGACGAGCCGTATCTACAGTATCAAGGTCACTCCTGGGGGTGGCTTCTGGGCGTGCAGGAGCATCAATCAAGGAGAAATTCTCCTCTACGACGAGTCTGGAGAGCAACAGTTGGTATTGTCGTTTGCAAACCTCGTTGCTACATGGTCGCTTAGGCCAGACATTGAGTTCATCCAGATGCTTGCGGTCGACGCAGGCGGTAGGCTGTACCTGTCTCTGGGTGTTGAGGATGGCCACTATTGTGTCATCTTAATAGACCAGACGGGTGCCCTCGTCGATTCCTGGGAGTTCGAGCCTGTGAATGGTCTGTATATGGCTATCCTCGACGACGGTACCCCGGTAATCGCTATGGATATCGGCAAACTCTTTGAAACCGTGCGCGAGCTACACAGTCTTCACCCTGGTGGTGAGATTACCCTTATCTGCGAGCTTGACTCTTTGGAGGGATGCACATACAGCAGGTGGTTTATCTACTCAGGCATCGGCAGGGAGATCTTCTTCGAGTCCAGTGAGGCTTGCCAGCTGGTGAGGTTTGACCTTGACTTGCTTACCTTTGAGGTGGTGGCAGACTGGAGCGACCAGCCGGGGGTTGAGGTTAAGTACGCGGGTGTCAGTACGAGTGTAAACCACTATCTGGAAGATCTCTATGTGGTTTCTGACGAGCAGATAATCGGGGTACTCGTATTTGGTGGCAAGGCATCGTGGATCAGATTTACGAAATGATTAACCAGGCTGAATGTCGCACTGTCAGGGTGGCGACGTATAACCCCGATGCTGGTGCTTGAAGCGGTGAACAAGCTTGGACTTGTGCTACTCTAATCTGCACATATATCCACTTGAGAGAATGGTTTGTTGACATGGCAATAGAAGCGGTATTTTTTGATGTAGGCCAAACACTTGTGCATCCTGTGCCTGATGGTGCAGGGTTTAGTCAGGTTGCTGTACCTTTCGGCTTTGAGATTACTGCAGAGGCGATACTTGCCAATAATGGCAAGATGTATGCACGATATAACGAGCACTATCAGCGTGACCCCGGTTTCTGGGACAATCACGAAAGTGCCAGGGCTGTCTGGCTGGATGCCTACACCCTACTCTATCAACTACTGGAGACAGGGGATAAAGCTGAAGAGCTGGCAGCTGAAGCCTACAACTTCTACTTTAATCCAGGAGCCTGGTTTGCCTACGACGATGTACAGGATGGGTTGGAGCAGCTTGCACAAAGCGGTCTCAAACTAGGCTTGATATCGAACTGGGACAGCTCATTGATACCAGTTATAAAAAGTATCGGTCTTGATCACTATTTCCTGGCAATGATCTCGTCCGCTGACGTAGGAATGCATAAACCAGACAAAGATATCTTTG
Source organism: Coriobacteriia bacterium (assembly GCA_009781525.1). GTDB lineage: Bacteria > Actinomycetota > Coriobacteriia > Coriobacteriales > UBA8131 > WQXZ01. Next base: position 5,338 of record WQXZ01000003.1, read on the forward strand.
AATATGCCATCCAACAGCTGGGTGTTCTGCCTGACGAGGCCATTCATATCGGAGACCACCTGACAGCCGATGTTCAAGGAGCATTGGACGCCGGATTACACGCTGTCTACATGGACAGATATAACAGTCATCCCGAATTCGACCTGGCTCCAAGACTCGAAAGCCTTAGACTGCTGCCAGCTTTGATCGAGAACCTGAACACTTGAGCAAGCCGAAAGACTCAGCGGTAATATCTGGCACATTTTTGTGCTGGTTGATAGGCATAGTTTATGTATAAATTTGCATTCATTGACGTAAAAGTGCACATGGACTACAATTTCGAAAGGAAAATTCGAATATTTTGTGGGTTCTTATGGGCATCATGTTCATTTTGACCTCAGAATTTCGACATCAAGCACACTGGTATTCTATAAGCGAACAGTGTGCGTAGAGGGAAACCGAAATCCGGTTATCTGAAGAAAGGTGGAGGAAATGAGAGCTTATGCAATGTTGGGGCCAGATAAAACTGGCTGGATCGAGAAAGACTATCCCGAATGTGGGCCGCTAGATGCGATTTGCCGCCCGATAGCTTTGGCTTCGTGCACATCTGATGTGCACACCGTTTGGGAAAACGCACTTGGCCCGCGTGTTGACCTGACACTTGGGCACGAAGGTGTTGGCGAGATCGTCGAGGTCGGCGAACTGGTAAGAGACTTCAAGGTTGGCGACAAGGTACTTGTTGCTGCGATAACTCCTGACTGGGGTTCGGTTGCAGCTCAGGGTGGCTATGCGCAGCACAGTGGCGGTATGCTGGGTGGCTGGAAGTATTCGAACATCAAAGACGGAATGTTTGCAGAATTCTTCCATGTCAACGAAGCAGATGCCAATCTAGCGTTAGTACCAGAGGGCATGGATCTTGGCGTTGCTGCCATGCTGTCCGACATGCTGCCAACAGGCTTCCATGGCGCTGAAATGGCTAACGTGCAATTCGGCGACTCAGTTTGCGTTGTCGGAATCGGCCCGGTTGGTCTGATGGCGGTTCGCGGCGCTTATCTGCGTGGCGCTGGCCGAATTATGGCTGTTGGCACCCGTCCGAACTGCGTTGATGTTGCCCAGCAATACGGTGCAACCGATATCATCAGCTACAAGGAAGGTCCGATTTTTGATCAGGTAATGGATATGACCGGTGGCGAAGGCGTAGACAAAGTCATCATTGCTGGTGGCGACGTAGACACCTTTGAAGAGGCAGTGAATATGGTTAAGCCAGGCGGTATCGTCAGTAACATCAATTATCTGGGTTCCGGCGATTACATCAAGATCCCGAGAGAAGGATGGGGTGTTGGTATGGGTCACAAGACAGTCGTAGGTGGTCTGATGCCAGGTGGACGTCGTCGTCTTGAGAAACTTGCTGCAATGATTCTGAATAGCCGCGTTGATCCGAGCCTGTTGATCACTCATCGCCGCGAAGGCCTGGACGCCCTCGAGGAGATTCTGTTCTTGATGAGAGACAAGCCAGCTGATCTGATCAAGCCTGTTACAATCATCGAGTGGTAAAAGCCGCACTAAGCTGATATCAGCAATAAAAAACCCGGGTAGCCTGCAACAAGTGGCTACCCGGGTTGTTTTTTTGGGTATGACTTCAGTCTAAACGCCTACTTAAACAGCACACAGCTCGAATAAGCCAGCGTCTGCGGGCCATGATAGTAAGGAATCCCAGCGCTGACACAGACCTCAGACACCATCAATCCCATTGCCTCCATCGAAGGAAATATCTTCTCAGGATAACGACAGGGAGCATCTGGATAAGAACACTCTGGACAGATCGTGCAAGACCCAGCTCCTATCAGCAACACAGTATCACGGTTCATTCCGGTCTCACGCACCATTTCAACCAGTTTGTTGAAACGCTCACGGTGGTCACGAGCCGCAGCCATCGTGGTCTCAAAGTCAAACTCATCTTCCATATAGGCAACAGTCTGAAAGACGATACCGCACTCGTATAGCTTAAAGGTCTTATTAGAATCCTCGATCTCTCCGCAGCCAGGCGGGCATGCCCAGCTCTTGTTGTAAGAACGACAGGTATCCGCCGCGCACATCTCGCGCACTTCATCGCGAGCAACCAGATCCAGTGGGTCAAAACCTCCCTGAAACTCGAACCCGGACTGCTCAATCATCTGTTGCATTAGTTCAGTATCCACGCTTCCTCCTACGCTGCTTTCCTGCGCAGCCTCTGCCACGCAAATCTCCGGCGGAACTTACTCGCCAGGAAACATCATATTATCGACAAAGTATTCATTGAATTTGGCACTGACCGAAAGCTCGATATAGTCGGCAAGGTCATGCAAGCTGAGCAGATCAGCACGAGCCTCAGAGCTCAGTAAAGCAGCTGATGCGCCTTCAACCGAACTATTGCCGATAGCCCGTGTCCTATCAAGCCATTCTTTGGGGATAAGACCAAGTATCGCGGCACTGTCTTTGTTGATGTACTTGCCAAATCCACCGGCTATGTCTAAGCGAGCAACATCATCAAGACCGATTTCAGCTGCATCGAGCAGAACCATAATGCCGGAGTAGACAGCCGATTTGCCGAGTTGGATATTACGGATATCCTTCTGGGTCATGTAGATGCTTTTATCCTCAGTCAGATAAAAGACTGGCATACCGTTCTCTTCTCCTAGTTTATCGGCAAACTCCGGGCATTCATCGGCATCGAGCAGGTATCCTGTCTCATCGAAGATGCCATTTAGATACATGTATGCCGCAATATCGATAATTCCCGTGCCACAGAGGCCTTTAGGTGCGACTCCACCGATGACGCTGAACATCAGTTGGCCGTCTTCTTCCCAAGCCTGGGAGATAGCACCCGGCAAGGCTGGCATGCCGAAGTGGATATTTGCACCCTCGAATACGGGACCAGCAGCTGTTGCGCATGCAATGATGCCGTTCTTATCCCCAAGTGCTAATTCTCCGTTTGTGCCCAGGTCTATCAGCACCTGTTTGTCTTCGGCTGTGTGCATGTCGCTGGCTATGATTCCGGCTGTGATGTCGCCGCCGACGTAGCTGGCGATGCATGGTGCGAACCAGACGGGGCAGGGAAAGCCGGGGAGCTCCAAGGTCTCGCCAAAGAGGGAGAGCGGGGTAAAGGGGTTCAGGCCGATGCTGTCTGGAGGTAGGCCGGCAGCGATGTGCTGCATGACGGTGTTGCCAGCGATGGTGAAGTCGACGATGTCGCGGCGTCGGCGCCCTGTGGTTGAGAGCAGCTCGTCGAGCATCTGGTCGATTGCACTGAGCACTGCTTCTTGCATCAGGTCAAGCTTGCCTTCGACGCTGGCATCGATGCGGCTGATCACATCAGCCCCCCAGACTGCCTGCGGGTTGACTCTGGCAGCTGAAGCCAGAAGAGTGCCATCGGCGCGGTCGAATAGTCGGCAGGCAAGAGTTGTTGTGCCGATGTCCAGAGCAACTCCGAGTCCGGTCAAGCCGGTGTCTGGTGCGTAGCTTGAGACAACAGCGTCTTCCTCGATCAGCATGGTTTGAGGACCGGATAGCTCGATAATCATCTGGTCGCTGATCTCTGTTCGGCAAGCCAGCCTGAGCCCGCTGATCCCGCCTTCGTAGACATATACCATGCATTTACCGCACAAACCATTGCCACCACATGGGGCAGAGAAATTCAGCTTTGCGTTTTGGATCACATTCAACGCTGACTGACCAGGCTCAGCTTCTAAAACCAGCTCTTCATCGCCTGTCTTAATGGTGATATGGTATGTCGACATGTCTCTCCTTTTCTTCTAGCTTGGTGTAAGATAACCAGTGCCTGGCAAACAAGTTCGGCACTATATACTGCACTTCTCTTGGTGCTTGTAATATATCATTTACCAGATAACTAATAGTGCTGTTGATGGTATTTTTAAGTTTGTTTAATACTTGCCATTGTTTGGTCATAACTCAGACAATGCACATAAGTGGAATTGGTTAATAATTGTGTCAAAATACTTAGCACCAATGTTTATAGATTCTGGTATTCATGTACATGTTGCACATTCCGAACCCACCCCGATTCTATGATGTATTGCAAGAGATAATATGTTTTCACTGACAGAGGCGGGGACAGTGGTCTTCGCGTGACATGAAAACGAAGGGAGTATCTAATGGCAATTTTAGATGACATTTCGGCGGCAGTCCAAGCTGGTAAGCGTAAGGACGTTGAGGAGCTGGTACAGAAGGCTATTGATGAGGGACAGTCCGCGTCGGACATCCTGAATGGTGGCCTGTTGGCAGCTATGGAGATTATTGGTCCGAAGTTCAAGAACAACGAGATCTTCGTACCCGAGGTACTGGTCGCAGCTCGTGCCATGAATGCTGGCACCGCTCTGCTGAAGCCGCTGTTGGTTGACAGCGGAATCAAGCCGATTGGCAAAGCCGTCATCGGCACCGTCAAGGGCGACATGCATGACATTGGTAAGAACCTTGTTCGTATGATGATCGAAGGCGCAAACGTTGACATCACCGATCTCGGCGTCGATGTTGCACCGGAGGTTTTCGCTGACTATGTCAAGGACAATCCAGATCTTGACCTCGTTTGCCTCAGCGCTCTGCTGACCACCACTCTGCCGAGCTTGGCTGAGTGCGTCAAGGCCGTTCAGGAGACCGGTGCACCGGTGAAGATCCTGATCGGTGGCGCTCCTGTAACCCAGGAACTGGCTGATGAACTTGGCGTCCAGGGCTATGCCCCCGATGCTGGCTCAGCCGCCGCAAAAGCTACTGAGATGCTGAGCTAAAGTAAGCTTCTAGTAGTTTTAAAAAGATTGACTGGTAAAGGGTCGGGCTAATCCCCGGCCCTTTTCATGTGGTTATTTGCTCTCTGACAGCTTCGCACTGCGTGCTGCAGTCAGGCAGGTTCAACAGATGCGGGGGAGTTGTTCGCCTACCAGCATGTCCAGTACTCTGGTCGCTCCCAGTGCTGTGCGTAACCAGGCGGCTGGCAATCCTGGTGGTGGAGCCTCTCTGACCTCACCGATAATCGCAGCATCTCTACCTAGTGGGTCGGCTTGCATTGCAGCCAATGCGCTTTCAGCCTGGTCAGGCGGCACAACGGCAACCATTTTGCCTTCGTTGGCAATCTGAAAAATATCTAGTCCCAACATCTCGGCAGCTCCTCGGACAGCAACTTTCACTGGCACTGCCGCCTCGTCTATGGTCATAGAGGTCTGACTCTGGCTGGCCAGTTCGTTGATGGTTGCAGCCAGTCCGCCACGGGTTGGATCACGAAAACAGCGAGTTTGTGGTGCAGCATGAAGCACTTGCTTTACCAGATGGTTCAGTGGCGCAACATCACTTGCGATTTCTGCCTGAAAGCTCAAAGTCTCTCGTGCGGCAAGAATCGCGACTCCGTGGTCGCCCAGTGTGCCCGAAACCAAGATCTTATCCCCAGGTTGACAGAAGCGGCCACTGAGCGGCTGCTGATTATTAAAGGCACCGACTCCGGCTGTGTTGATGTAGATGCCGTCTCCCTTACCATGGGGAACAACCTTTGTGTCGCCAGTGACAATGCTGACCTTGGCTTCTGCTGCTGTTGCGGCTATTGAGGCGCAGATTGCCTCGAGGGTGGCAAGGGGCAGTCCTTCTTCCAGGATGAAGGCGACCGACAGATAGAGCGGGGTGGCTCCAGAGGTTGCCAGGTCATTCACGGTACCACTGACCGCAAGGCGGCCGATGTCTCCACCGGAGAAGAAGAGCGGTGTGACCACGTAGCTGTCTGTTGTGAAGGCCAGCTTGAAGGCCAGTTGCTGGCCCTGACTGGGCTGGTCGGGCGCGGTCAGGGTGACAACGGCGCTGTCGTCTCCGGTTTTGAGCTCTGCGGCACCATAAGCGCTGACGAAATATTTGGCAATCAGCTCGCGCATCATTTCGCCGCCACTGCCATGTGCCATGATGATTTGCTCGGAGTTAGTCATTGTTATCCTCAGGTGTTTAATGGGAAGATGGGCTCGGTGCAGTCGCTGGGACTGAGCGCGCTGGTGGTGGTGGCGGCACCAGCAGCGCCCGCGATACCTGTGGCGTCTGCGGTTCCCGCAGCGCCCGCGGCACCCACTCCGCCTACTCCGCCCGCCACGCCACCGATGTTGTAGCGATAGTAAGCCGCGCAGCTGCCTTCGCTTGACACCATGCAGGGGCCAAGCGGCCTGGTCGGGGTGCAGGCACGACCGAACTGCGGGCACTCGGGTGGCACTATGATGCCTCGCAACACGTCGCCGCAGCGACAGCCGCGCACTTCGACAGTCGGTTCGATGTCAAGCTCGAAGCGCTGGGTGGCATCGTAGCGGGCGAACTCGGGTCTAAAAGCCAGGCCGGAGGCAGGTATCACTCCCAAACCGCGCCAGGTGGCATCCACCGGCTGAAACACGGTGTCGATACTCTGACGAGCCTGCTGATTGCCTGTTGCCTGTACCGATCGGGCGTAGGCATTGCCGATTCGCAGGCTGTCACCCTGCTGACGACTGAGTATCTGCTCAAGTAACATGTCTATTCCAGCCAGGATATCCAGCGGCTCGAATCCGGTTATAACTGCCGGCATGTTGTATTGCTCGGCAATAAAATCGTAAGCCTCGACCCCTAAAATCGTGCTGACATGGCCAGGTAGAATCAGCCCATCCAGCGCCAGCTCAGGGTCTTCAAGCAGAACCTGAAGCGCCGGCGGAACCAACTTAAAAGCCGCCAGCACACTGAAGTTCAAAAGCTCTGCTGCAGCAGCTCGCTGAACAGTTGCGGCGATAATCGGAGACGTGGTCTCAAAGCCGACACCGACAAAGACAATCTGCCGCTCAGGTTGCGCTTCAGCCAGCCTGAGCGCATCAAGCGGACTGTAAACCACCTGAACACTGGCACCCTCAGCGCGACGCTGCTCAAGCGAAGTCGACGAGCCTGGCACACGCAGCATGTCGCCAAAAGTCGCAATGGTCAGGTTCTCGACTCGCGACAGCGCAATAATCGCGTCGATGTCAGAGTTGGCGGTGACGCAAACCGGACACCCTGGCCCCGACAGCAGGCGGATGTTACTTGGCAACAGCGACCGAATGCCATGCTTGGCAATAGCCATGGTGTGCGTGCCACAAACCTCCATCAGCTTGAGCTCCATGCCGTCCGCCTTTTGCGCCCATTCGGCTAGAACTGCAGCGGTATCTGCAACGCGCTGAACCAGGTTTTCCGCCAGTGACGGGTCTCGGAAGCCGTCGATTAACATGTTGTTGATTGAGTTTTTATCCACTTTCTTGTACCAGCTATAGTCCTTCTGCCAGTTCGGGGAACTCGCGGAAGAACGCCAGTGTCTCCTCAGCTGCTTCGAGGCTGATGACCTCGATGGCAAAGCCGGCATGGACCAGCACGTAGTCACCGACTTTGGCGGTGGGCACCAGCTCGATGGCAACGGTGCGCTCGACTCCCAGCAGGTCGACGATTGCTGTGCGGTCGGGATTGATTGTTTTGATAGTTGCGGGTACTGCGAGACACATGGGGTTATCCTTTCGGGTGCTTTCCGGTGTGTTAGCGACGCCTGGTGGGGCGCGCTGCGCGCTGTCTGGGAGAGCGCGCAGCGCGCTGTCTGGCTATGGCAACAGCTGCCTGTCCATAGGCAATGCAGCCGTCGTTGGGAGGTAGGTCGCGGTTGGTGTATACAGTAAAACCGGCGGATTCCAGGGCGGGTGGCAGGTTTTCACTGAGGTAGCGATTCATGAAGACTCCGCCGGAGAGCGCGATGTCGCCTAAGCCGTGCTGCTCACTGAGCTGACTGGCGAGCATGCATACCATTGCGATTATGGCCTGGTGAAACTTGAGCGCTATGGATGCCGTGGGGACATCATCTGCAATATCGTCGAGTATAGCCAGTAGTAGCGCTGTGGTGTCGATGATGCTTTCGTCTATTGTGAAGCTATAGCTGTTGCCTGTGGCGGTCGCGTTGCTAGCGTTACTAGCGGTAGATGCCATTGCAGCTTCGAGCTCGATGGCTGGTTCGCCTTCGTATGTAGCCTGTGTGCAGTTGCCAAGCAGAGCGCTGACAGCATCGAACAGCCTGCCCATCGAACTCGTCAGTGGTGAGTTGAGCTTCTGAGTGATCATGGCTTTCAGCTGTTTCTGGGTGTCGGAGCTGATGGTATCTAAAAACTTCTGTGCACCAGGGTGACCCAGCTGGTCGGCTTCGAGCAGCCAGGCATAGGTGATTCGCCAGGGTTCCCTGATTGCAGCGGCAGCCCCTGGCATGGCTATTGGGCGTAGGTGTGCAACTCGTTGGTAGTCAGTCAGACTGGCAATTAAGACTTCGCCCCCCCAGATTGTCTGGTCGTCTCCCAAGCCGGTTCCATCAAAGGCGAAGCCGATGACCTGGTCGGGGGCGAGGGCAGGCGGGGCGGTTTGTTCGGCGGCAGCAGCGAGGGCAGGCGGGGCGGTTTGTTCGGCGGCAGCACCATTTAACCTCCTGCGCTCAGCAGCAACGGCTGCCTCAGCTAAAACCGCAGCAATATGCGCATGATGGTGCTGGATGCTTGAGACCGGCACATCATGCCTTGCGGATATCTCTGCCACCCACTTGCTGCCCAGGTATTCCGGATGCAGGTCAGCAGCCAAGTGTCTTGGACTGATATTGAAGAGTTCCTGATAGCTTTGCCTGGTCTTATCCCAATTTCTTAAAGCCTGTTCGTCGTCTAGATCGCCCAGGTGTTGAGAGATAAAGGCATCCTGGTCGGTAACCAGGCAGAAAGTGTTTTTCTGCTCGGCGCCAACCGCCAGTAACGGCTGCTCGGCTACCTGAGGCAGGCGCAGTGGCAGCGGCGCATAGCCGCGAGCGCGGCGGATGAACTGGATATTGTTGTTTATCACCCGTACCACACTGTCGTCGTAACGACTGCTGATGGGGCGGTTGTTGTCTACGAACAGATCAGCTATATCAGCCAGCTGTTGGTGAGCCTGTTCCACATCGCCGATGATTGGTTCTTCGCTGACGTTTCCTGAAGTCATGACCAGCGGTCGATCAAGCAGGCTGAACAACAGGTGCTGAAGTGGGGTGGAGGGAAGCATGACGCCAAGCTCGGTCAGGTTGCCGGCGACGTTTGACGCGATTGCTGGTGGGTTGCTGTCTGGTGGCGTGGTGCCTGCGCGGGAGCCTGCTTGGGGCGTGGCGCCTGCCCCAGCCTCAGCCATTTGTTGCAGCAGCACAATCGGGCGCACAACACCTTCCAGCAGCGCTGCTTCCAGCTGGTTGACCTGGCAGTAGCTGCGAGCCTGGTCTACGGATGCCATCATCACTGCAAGAGGCTTGTTGCTGCGCCGCTTGCGCTGCCTGAGCGCCTGCACAGCCTCTGCATTGGTCGCGTCGCAAGCCAGGTGGTATCCACCCAGACCCTTGATGGCAACTATTCTTCCCTCATAAAGTGCGGAAGCCACCCTCTCAAGGAGGGCTTTTGTCTGCTCTGCATTCGCAGCCGTGGTCTTATCCCCACGCTCGAGAAGCGATAGGAGCGGGCCGCAGACAAAGCAGGCATCGGGCTGCGCGTGAAACCGCCGGTCGGCCGGGTCGTGGTACTCGCGCTCGCAGGCTGGGCACATCGTGAAGTTGCGCATGGTGGTCAGCGGTCGGTCGTAGGGCATCTGGTTGATAATCGTGAAGCGCGGGCCGCAGTCGGTGCAGTTGATAAATGGATAAAAGTAGCGCCGATCGGTTGGGTCAAACAGCTCGCGCAGGCAGCTGGGGCAGGTAGCCAGGTCGGGCGAGATGAGTGTCTGCGAGACCACCTCGTCGCCTGTCGAACGGCGAATGCTGAAGTCATCGATATGCGTTACCGTCGAAAGGTGAGAGCTGATGTGCTCGATGAAGGCGGCTGGAGGAGTCTCAAGCTGCAGTGCCTGCATGAAGGCGAGGCAGACATCCTGCGGGCCTTCTATGTGAATGTGTACACCGTTGGTGGCATTGTAGACCCACCCCACCAGGCCAAAGCGCGAAGCCAGGCGGTAGGTGTAGGGCCGAAAGCCGACACCTTGGACGACTCCGGTAACGTGGATATCGAAGGCTTTCACGGAGGGGTTGTTATGCTGTGCTGGCTGTGCTGGTTGTGTTGGCATAGGCGTTATGGGCTGAGTTATCCGTTTTTGCTGTCTACGTCGCTATCTGCGTAGCTTACTGCGGCTGGCATGGCTGGTGCGGCTGTCTGTCTGTCGTGCGTGGACTGCGATGAGCCGCATTACACCGTGGCAGCGGTTGTGGTCAGGTTGCCATGCTTGACACCTTTGATGCCAAGCAGACTATCGGCAATTTCGGCAATCTCGCTGCATTTACCGCGCATGGCAATGATTTCCAGGCAGTTATGGGCGTCAAGATGGATGTGCATGGCAGAGATGATCTTGTTGTGCGCGGTATGCTGAATATGGTCGAGCTTGTTTTGCAGGTCGGAGGCGTGGTGGTCGAAAACCAAGGTTAGGGTGCCGACGATAATGGCATCGGGATCGTCCCACTGCTCTTCGATCAGTGCCTCACGAACCAGGTCACGAATCACCTCAGAGCGGTTTTTTGCCAGACCGCGTCGCGCGACCAGATTGTCGAAGTGCATTAGAAGTTCTTCAGGCATGGCAACGCTGAAGCGCACAAGCTCGCTCATTTTTTTATCCTCACCTGCGGTTGTTTTATTGTCGGTTAGACAGCGGGCTAGACCAGCTGAACCGATACGTCCTCGGCGGCTTCTGCCTGAACCAGCTCGACAGCTTCTTCGAGCAGGGCGCGCACATCGTCCAGCAGGCCCTGAGCCTGCCTGAGCTTGGCAGCGGATTTTAGCATCTCGTCTTCTTCGGTCTGGTGAAAAGCGCGATGAGTCCAGCGGCGGCAGAGCGCGATGGCTTCGGTGATTTGCTCAATGTTGGATGTTAGTTGCTCAGCATTGGCTCCGTCTTTACACATGGTTGTCCTTTCAGGTCGGTGGCGGTGGCGGTGGTGGCGCGGGTCGCAGCGGCGAGCGGTGCGGGTTGCAGCGGTAGCGAGCGGTGCGGGTCGCAGCGGCGAGCGGTGCCCGGCACGAGCGGTGCCCGGTGCGACCCAGGCGCGCTCAGCTGCAATCCGCCAACAGAGCCTACTTGGCTAGATGAGCCGCAAGTCGCTCCATCACAGCTTGCTCCGGCATTGCGCCGCTGATTGCAACCATCGCCTTCCCGCCAACAAACAGTATCATAGTGGGAATCGCTGTAATCTTGTAAGTGAAGGCAGCGTTATTGTTCTCATCCACATTCAGTTTGCCGACATGCATAGTGCTAGCATTGTTCCGAGCAAGATCCTCGATAATCGGTGCCATCATGTGGCAGGGTGGGCACCAGTCAGCCCAAAAATCCACCAGAAATGGCAGGTCAGACTGAAGTACGGTTGATTCGAAATTCTCATCTGTCACTGTGATTACACTCATGGTGTTTCCTTTTCAACGCGTGTTGCTTAAGTTTTACGCTAAGCTGTTAGGCTAATAGTAGCACTAAGTAGCACGGCGCTGACACGCCGTAACACGAATTGACCGATTCGTAACCTTGTGCAGTTGCGATTCGCCCACTACTACCGCAGGCAAGCAGACGAAAGGAAGCGTGTTGCCCACAATAAAGCAGACAGACCTGGCTAGCCTCGTTTCAGCGGGTATCGAACACCAGTTACAGCCCTACACTCCATTCATAGCTGGACAGATAGCCGCCGAAGTTATGCTGATTAAAGGACTCCCCGGCAAAACCGAACAAGTAAATGGCACTCCTTTCTCTGGAGAAGATCGCATCGCTCTTGAAGCAGCACTGGAGGCGCTTGGCTGGGGGTCAGCCAACTGGACCGGTGTTTTACTGGAGCCGGTCGGTCTGCCAGCTCTTGCCGAAGAGCAGCTCAGATTTATCGTCGAGGTCAATGACCCAGAGGTTGTGGTTGCCTTAGACGATTATGCGCGTCAGGCGCTGCAGCAGGCAATGGCTATCCGAGGTGGAGCGTTGGATACCGGTGAAGGTGTAGAAGCAGGTGAAAGCCTCGCCACCACCACCGGCTTCGCTGCTGGCCTCGCTACCACCGCTGGCGAGCCCCTGGCAGCGCAGGCGCTCTATTCTCCCTCAGAAGCAGACTCACCGACCACGATTCAGGTCGGTGAGCTTCTAAACATATCAGGTCGACAGATTCTTGCCCTTGACGATTTTGCATCAGCCCTCTCGGATGCACAGTCCAAACAGTCAGCGTGGGCTCAGCTAAAACAGATCAGGCGTTAACAGCTGCGACACGCAGCTCTCCCGCCCACGTAGAATAAATGCTAGTCTTCCTCGATCTCAACTATGGCAGCCATTGGGCATTCTTCCATGCAGTCACCACAGCCAGTGCAGGAGTCTTCGTTGATCACCATGCAAAGATCCTGGACGATATCCAGAACATCATTGCTGCAGGTATCAGTACAGATTCCACAGCCAGTACATTCTTCAGTATCAATTATTGGACGCGGCATAAAAAAGCTCCCTTCGCCTTTGGCGTTGCCGTCAGACAACGGTTGAATGATATCCGCGTGAATATAACTTAAACCACTCAGACTGGCAAGGGTAAAGCTCAAGGTTTTAGCATTTCAAATAGAATTGTTAGCATACCGCAACAAGCCCATACCCTTGACCTTACCGACACGACAATAACTCAAGTCTGCGATCCACCATTCACTGCCGCTGAGCCTACAATCCAGGACTGTCGATAGCGTCAGTATTGCTCACATCCGCATCGCTCTGCCCCTCCGCCTCCTCTTCTCGCCAAACCTGAAACCTCGCCAGAAAACCCCGCTGCCAAATTGCAAGCAGTTCGTGGCAAAAAATCGGCTTCGTCGGTGTCTCTATGGAGGTTATCGCGCAAAATACCCACATAACGCACCTCATCCATCGTAATCACGGGGATAAAACCACATTCGCGACACCGACGAAGCCGATTTTTTGCCACGAACTGCTTGCAATTTGGCAAGGCACCGCTTTAGGCTCTGATTATAAGCTTGCCAACCGCATTAGGTTCGAAATGAACTTGTGTCGGTACCTTCGACAGCCAATCAACTTCTGACAAGCAACCACATGGCACGACACCGCAGGCCGTGTTCCACCTCGCAATCAGCCTCAGATGGTGAAACGCTTCTCGAGACAATAGTCGGTAGCATTGGCAATCAGCCATAGAAAACTACGCTCCTTGAAAGATTCTTTTAAGGTTTTTTTCAGAAGCGTTTAAGGCGCGTGCTAAAGGATTTTAAGATTAACAAGCTAGCATACTAATGAACATGTCGACCTTGGAGATCAGGGAGTTTATCAGATGCGAACCAAGCGCAGTAGAATAATTGTTTCGATTGTTTGCGGCCTTACAGCCGCTGCTCTCATGGCGTTCTATGCTTCAGCTGTCAATAGGTCTGCTAGTCAGTATAGGGCTCAGGCGCTTGAAGGTTACGGTGGTGAGCAGATCGAGGTCTTTGTTGCTGTTAGAAATATCGCAGCTGGAGAGCAGCTGACACCTGCTAATGTGGTTAAACGCATATGGCTGGTTGATATGCTACCAGCTGGTGCTGCTACCAATGAAGCTGATGTATATGGTCAGACCTTAAGCCTTCCATTGCTGGCTAACGAGCCAGTGGTTCTAGCCAAATTGGGATCTAACACCGAGAGACTGAGCGTTCCAGAAGGCTTCTGCGCGGTCACGATTCCGACAAATGACGTTCTTGCTGTCGGAGGCGCAATAACCAGTGGCTCCGTAGTGGCTATCTATGCTGCTGACAAAGACACTGTCTACCTGCTTGCAGCTGAGATACTTGTTCTTGAGACTTCCAATAGCACCAACTTTAATACCGATACTGGCAATCTGTTTGGTAGCGGCAGGTCGCGTCCTGCGCTTTCATGGGTGACCTTGTCAGTACGCGAGGACATGGTAGAAGAGATTATTGTAGCCTCTCGCACCATGAGTCTATATATAGTATTACCGGGAGGTGAGTTCTAGTGCTCACACAGACCCAACGAATGCTCAGTTCTATAGGACTGGCTGAAGGCTCGGTCGCCTTTGTGGTGCAGCCAAAGCTGATAGGCTTCAACGACAGCAAAGCATGTAGAGTCGAGCTCAGCTCAATGTCTCCTGAAGTAATTGTAGTTGTAATCAATCATCCAGAGTACACCACCATCACTCCAATCAATCTAGCTGCAGCATTGTGCCAAGACTCTCCTGAACGCGATGTCTATCTGTGGGAGAACCAGCCGTCAGCCTCTCTGGTTGGTAGAGCTCGGTTAGCGGGGGTAAGAGGCGTGATCAACAGCGTGCAGTTAAACCAGTTGCTGAGCACCTCTGAAGATGAGCCAGGCTTCGGTGAGTTGGAAGCAGGTCTTGATACTGAGCCGATAACCACACTTGAACCAGGTTATCACTCCGAAACACTTGCTAACCGAGCGGTATCGCCCGAGCAGAGCCAACACGTGAACCCAAAAGACTCTGGCTGGCAGATGGAGGAGCTTGACCTTGATGAGCCAGTTGACAATACCCATCGCGACAATAGGCGTTCATCTGATCAATTATTACTGTTACCGTTGTCAAGTCCTCTGCCCGCCTTCACGGTCTCATCGAATCAGGCTACGCAGCAACCGACCGTAAAAAACAGCTACCCCTCATCGCACCGGGTAAACAATAGCAACATAATCGGCGTGTTTTCTGGCCGGGGTGGTGTTGGCAAGTCAACGATTTCATTGCTAATGGCAGTCATTGCATGCCGGCGCGGTCTTAAGGTTGCGCTGGTCGATGCAGACCTACAGTTCGGAGATATTGCCTACATGCTCGGGCATGCCGCTAAAGGTCAAGCTGAGGTTATGCCGTTGCTTGCTGTCAATCCTGAGCAAGCAAGCTTTAACCCATCAGCATCATTGATTGTCTTGGCTGCTCCAGAAAGCGTGGAGCAATCCGAACTGATATCGAATCGGCTGCCTCAGATTGTCCAGGAGGTTGCTCAGCGTGTCGACCTTGTGCTGATAAACACATCTGCATTCTGGACAAGTACACAAGCAGAGCTGGCTCGCGTGTGTTCCAAGCTGATATTTCTGATGGATCAACGCACCACATCCATCAAGGCCTGTCAGCAGGTTGCTGAGCTATGTATCAAGCTGCAGATTCCAGAGGCGAAATTCGTCTATGTGCTAAACGGTTGCCATCGTTTTGCACCGATCAGTCCACGTGATGCTTCGCTTGCACTAGGGGGTCACGAGGTTTTCGGACTTGAAGATGGTGGCAATCTGGTTGATGAGATGCTATCCCTCGGTTGCCCAGAAGAGCTGGTTGACAGCGGTAATACTCTGGTGCAGTCATTGGATGACCTGGTTACACACCTGCTACCACAAACCAGCACTCCGACGGCACAGGCAGGAATGAGAAGTATCGAGCCTTTTGGTTTTGGCTTGCTGAAGAATATCTTAAAAAGAAGAGTAAACGATGTCGATATGTACTAGGTTCTCCCGCGCTGCCGAGAGCCACAGGCTGGCAGCTCATGCAACGAGGTTTTATCCCGACATAATAGCTGGTCTGAATAGGAGGGTATGGCATGTCGTTGATTGAGATGCTGGATCGGTTGGAAGGAGGCAGTGCGCTGCGCTTGGGGGAAGCGAGCGAGGCTGCACTGAAGAGCGGGTTGCGTGATGCGCTTTATCAGCAGCTGCCAAGCACGAGAATCGCTGAGTTGTTGCGGTTGGATCCACGCCGAGCAGAGCGAGAGGTTAACGCTGTGCTGCAGCAGATTGCGCTGCGTCCAAGTTATCAGCACCTGGCTTCTGACCTGCGAGAATCGATGATCCGGGAGGTTACCGATCTGGTTATCGGCCTCGGACCGATTGAGGAGTTGCTGCGCGATGACACGGTTACTGAGGTCATGATCAATGGTCCGAGCCAGGTCTTTTATGAGCGAGACGGCAGACTGTTTGCGTCGAATCTGACTTTTCATGATGAGGCTCAGTTGCGTTCGATTGTTGATCGGATCGTCGGGCCGATGGGTCGTCGTGTGGACGAATCCGATCCGATGGTCAGCGCTCGTTTGCCCCAGGGGCATCGGGTAAACGTTGTCATTCCGCCACTAGCGCCGGATGGGACTGTTGTGACCATACGCAAGTTCAGAGACCAGGTTTTCACTCTGGATGAGTTGGTCCAGATCGGGTCGATGAATAGCGAGATCGCTGCTATGCTGCGTGCTGCTGTCAAAAGCAGACAGAATATCGTTGTCAGCGGTGGCACCAGCAGCGGCAAGACTACGCTGCTGAACGCCTTGTCAGTTGAGATTGCTGACGAAGAGAGAATCATTACTATCGAAGATTCTGCTGAATTGAGATTCACTACTCATCCTCACGTTGTCAGGCTCGAAGCGCGTATGCGCAGCGCAGAGAACACCGGTGAGGTGACAATTCGGGATCTGGTGATCAATGCCTTGCGTATGAGGCCAGACCGTATTGTTGTTGGCGAGTGTCGGGGAGCGGAGGCTCTCGACATGCTGCAAGCGATGAACACGGGGCATGACGGCTCGCTGACAACGCTTCATGCGAACTCACCAGGAGAGGTGATGATGCGCCTTGTGATGATGTGCCGTTTTGGTATGGAGCTGCCGGTCTCGGTTCTGACCGAGCAGATCGCTTCTGCCTTTAATCTGATTGTCCATCTTGCCAGGCATGCAGATGGAGTCAGGCGAGTAACCGAGATCTGTCGCTATCAGACGGAGCGTGGTAAAAACAATCTGGTAAAGCTGGTTTCTTGGGATAGTCAGTCCTGCCAATACCACTGGTATCAGGAGGTGGTGCTGTGAGGGGCATACCCTTTGGCGCGCTGCTTGGCGTGCCGCTTACTTACTCCACAGGTACTCTGCTCAGCGCAGCGGTTCAACCTCTGAGTATTGTCTTAGTAGCCGCAGTGGTGCTTGCAGCCATATGTGCCGCCGCTATTTTGCCGTCAGCAATCGCTGGATTTAATAGCATCAATCGTCGGTTGCTGCGCAAGCAGCGTGTGCTCAACAGCGAGGAAGGAATTTTTTGGCTGCGTGATCTGCTTCGGAACGGGTTGCCAGTTTTTAGGATTCCCTCAAGGCTAATGCTTGGTTTTATGCCATGGAGACAGGTGTCGATGGAAGTCGAACAGTGCCTGAGCAGCAAGTCTTTTACATGTAGTAATGAAGCGGTTTCGGAGCTGCTGTTGGCAGTTAGCCTCCTATCTGGCATGAGCATCTTGATAGCCGTCAGAACCGCATCTTCAGCTCTAATCACTGCAGTGATTGTGCCGGTACTGATCGGTAGTAGAGTCAAAACCATAAATGGCAAGCGCCTGCAGTTGATGCGTGAGCAATTACCCGATGCCCTCCAGTGTCTCAGCTTCTGCTTTCTAACAGGCTGCTCTCTGGTGCAAGCAATCGAACAGACAGCAGACGAGGTCGTAGATCCACTTGGTCAGGAGCTGAAGCTGGTCAGAGATGACATGCACTCAGGTATCGGCATCCAGCAGGCCCTGTCTTCGTTCGAGCAGCGTAATAATCTGGCTGAGATCAGCTTCATCTCTGTCGCGCTTGAGATTCAGCATCAGACCGGCGGCAGCCTACGCGACACCTTGGAAACCGCTGCGGCATCTGTCCGAACCTCAGTGGCTCTGAAGCGACAGCTGCAGGTGCAGACAGCTCAAGCTCGCCTCTCATATAAGGTTGTCGCCATGATGCCGGTTTTTCTGGTTCTGGTTCTCTCACTTACAGTCAAAGGCTACGCTGCAACCTTCTTCAGCTCAGTTGAAGGCTTGGCGCTACTATTGACCGCTCTGGTAATGGAACTAACCGGTATATTGATGATTCGACGAATCTTGGGAGTCGATGTCGGATGAGCCAAACAACGGTAATCGCCGTGGTAGCATCCCTGGCTTTGGCAGTCTGCTTGATTCAGATTCTTAGCATATATCTGGATAAGAACGAGCTACTGCAGATGAGAAACGATGCCTTACAGCGCACCACAGCCACACTGGAGGGCAAAACCAAAACAATGCCACGATTACAGTCGTTGCTTGCGGGTATGTCAACACAAGGAGCTTCTGGAGAGATCGTACAGAAAACTCTTGTTTCGCTCACAACCAGAGGCTCAATCTTTAATAAACGAGTGTCTCCAACAAAATCCGCACTTCGCTACGACAGTGAATTAGCAATGCTGATAGACATAACTAACCTGGGAATGCGAGCTGGTATGTCATTTGACCAAGCATTCGAACTGTCTTTACGCCACTTTCCCGGCGAGCTGGCAACACTTTGCCAGGCAAAGTTGGATATCTGGCAGCGTGGACTGATCTCTCGTGACCAGGGATTACATGACCTGGAAGAGCAGGTGCAAACGGTACTGTTCTCTCGGTTTGTCGCACTGGTTTTACGTGCGCTCCGGTATGGGGCTCCGATGACCGTATTGCTGGCTGCGTTATCTGAAGATGCCCGACGAGAGATCAAAGCCATGCGCGAAGAAGAGGTAGCAAAAGCACCAGTAAAAATGCTGATACCAACCGGTGCTTTGATACTTCCAGCAATGCTTTTGCTGGTATTAGGTCCGATCATGCTTGACATGATTAAGAAGATGTAAGGAGATCCAATGAATCAAGAAAACAAGACGCAGCAACTGTCATACTGGCTGAACCGAAAAATGATCTGCCTACAAAGCTGTCTTGTCGAGCGACTGCGAGACTGCAAAGGTCAGGGAACTACTGAGTACGCCATATTAGTGGGAGTGCTGGTAGTAATCGCAATACTTGCCATCGTAGCTTTTCGCCCGAAGATCGAGCTCTTATGGAAGTCGATCACCGAAGCAATAGATCAGCTTTAGCAACCATGCAGCCTACACATCGCATAACCATTCGCACGCAAGCAACTGTGGCTTCACCATACAACCGGCGTATGACCATCCGAATAAAGCTGCTGGCTGTACTAGCTGTCGTCGCGCTACTGGTTTGCATTCAGCTATCGAAGCATAGTACCCAAGCTGAGTCCACTAACCATGCCAGTGAGACCACCACTACGCCCTATGTATCGGACAGAGCTTCGAATACTCGTTCACAAAACGAGAGCCTGCCTCAATCAGAAAGAGCGCAACTGCCCAAACTACCAGAGATTCTCTCAGCTGATGTTGTACTTGACTCCGAGCCTGACGGAGCTCTGTGTCCGATTTTCCTTGGAGACTACTGCTACCAGGTTCGTTTCGGGCAGACAGAATACTCGCAGGTTTGGGAAGGCTACTCAGAGCTGTCTCTTGAGCAATCGGCTGAGAGCGTACTGAACGATCTCTACGCCGAAGGCTGGAAACTCGAAAGCAGCGGTTTCATTGACCTGTTCGGTGATGCCTGGAGCTGCCTGGTCTCTCGCCAGTCGGCTTCTGGTGAATACCATGTTCTGATAATCACCATCATGCCCAGGCAAAAATATGAGGCAATAAGTGCAGATAACCCAATGGTTATCTATGTCGTCTTAATGTCCACAGAATTCGTGGAGGACAGGTAATGAAAACCAAACACATCAGCAGAGTTTATAAGTGTATAAACAACCAGCGAGGACAGGCTACCGTCGAGTATGTGCTCATAGGTCTGATTATTATAGCGATGATCTCAGCCTTTGCAGCTTTGCAGCAAAAACTGGGTAACGGAGTTTTTCTAAAGCATGCGCTACAAAGCCTGTCGCATAGTCTTGGCCCAAACACAGCAGGAGTTATCGGTGATGTCTTGCTCTACTGATCACTTTAGTCTTGCAGGAATACCAGCGGTTGGCAGAAAAGGGCAAGGAACGGTTGAAGCAGCCTTTGTCATGCCCATACTGTTTCTGCTCTTCCTCCTATTGATTCAGCCCACCATTC
>WQXZ01000004.1 GCA_009781525.1 Coriobacteriia bacterium
CGCTGTTACACATTTTTCTTGAACAACCCCCCTCTCCCCCTGGCAACAGTTTTTAAGAAAATCCCCCAGGGCCCCCCCCCCCCCCGTCAAGCCTATAGACGCAAAGTCTTCACATGCTGGCAAATGATTGAGGGTCGAATCGCGATTCGCGCGGCTGTACTTGCGCTACGCTTGCGATGGCTATAATAAAAAAGGTCACTACAACAGGAGAGGGTAACCATGAGCGCTGAACCAGATTTTATCCAGAAGTATCCGAGGGCTGCTAAGTACGACCAGGACTGGGTGGAGCAGAATTGGATGGGGCCGAATCCGCTTTGGCTGCTTGAAGATCTGTGTGAGCATTTAGACCTGCAACCGGGCATGAAGGTGCTTGACCTGGGTTGCGGCAAGGGAATCACCAGTGTGTTTCTGGCAAAGGAATTCGGAGTGACTGTGTTTGCGACCGATCTCTGGATAAGTGCCACGGACAATCTTCGTCGCTTTGAGGAGGCAGAGGTTGCCGACACGGTGTTTCCGATACATGCCGAAGCCCATGCCTTGCCGTTTGCTGAAGGGTTTTTTGATGCCGCCATCGCTATTGACAGCTACCACTACTTTGGCGCGAGCGAGTCGTATTTTGTAGATGTGTTCTCGAAACTGGTTAAGCCTGGTGGGCAGCTGGGAATTGTTGTGCCTGGGCTCAAGTCCGAATATGAGAAAGGGTATCCGAATACCTTGGAGTCGTTGTGGATTCCTGAGCTTTTTACCCTGCATAGCGCGGAATGGTGGCGCTTTCTTTGGCAAAAAACCGCGTTGTGCGAGGTCACTGCCTGCTATGACCTGGTTGAGCCAAAGGCTCTCTGGCAGCCTTGGGCAGAATGGTCGCTGGAGAACTTTGAGAAAGAGTGGGGTGACGGGGGAGATTTTGATACGAAGCTGCTCGCGGCTGATGTGAATAATGACATCGCTCTGGTTGCCATGGTGGCACGAAAGAACCAGCCAACTGCAGAAGGCTAGTCTACTGCGGGAAGTCTGATACCATTAATGGAACAGTATGATCAGGGGTGACCAAGCAAACCAAATAAAAGTCAGGAAGAAACAATCGGACTATACTCTTTCATAACGCTCGTGCTGATAGGTCTGATAGCAGCGGTAACCTCGCTGTTTAACAGGCTTTCATCATTACGTGAGCAAAATAGTGAGCTGGTCGCTCGGCTTGAGCGGTTAGAGCAATCTACTCCAGCAGAGCCTGTAGAGCCCAGTGGTATTGAGGCTGGGATGCCTGTAAGCCGAAGCACTCTGCCCGCAGCTGCTGCGAGTGATGCTTCTCCAATGACAGCACCTGTCGACACTTCAAGAGCCTCGGTTTTAAATGGCAGACGAGTGCTCCCCGAGGTCGAGGTCGCTCGTGATGCGGGTAGACCAGCAGAGCTGGCAGAACCCGCAGCTGGTCAACTTGTACAACAGCTGATAACACAACCGCAGATGTCGCAGACGTCGCAACCACCACTTCCGCAACCGCTACCTGATGAAACGAGCTCAGAGAAAGTTGAGTCCATCCTTGGCACAAAAGTCATCGGTATCGTTGCAGCAGTCTTGGTATTTCTCGGCTTTATCTTTCTGGGAATTCTAGCCTTTCCCTACATGACCGATATGATCAAAGTGATCATCCTGTTTGTTCTATCTCTGGGCATGAGTGTTGCTGGAATAGCTCTGACGGCAAAAAGAAGAAACGGCTTCACCCTGGCATTGCTTGGCTGTGGACTTGGCTCTGTTTTCATCTCGGTACTGCTGACTCACCTGGTATTTTCACTGATTACCTATATCACAGCATACCTACTGCTTTTTTTATGGCTGGTAGTATGCCTGATTATTAGTCTGCTGTTACAGACTTTAACCGCTAGCCGAATTACCTATACCGGATTGGTGATTTCGGTGGTGTTTGGTTTTCTTGGTGCTGTTGATGTATCTCTACTGATTCTGCTGACAGTTTACCAATTGGTTTCATCAGCACTGATTGTTCTGTCAAACCTGGTAGCACCAGCACTGGCTAAACCTCGCGAAGCAAAAGAACCTGTGGTGGCAAAACCTCGTGGACGGCGGTATGCAAAAGCTGCTGAGACCGAAAGCACAACCGGTTCAACCGATATAAGCAAGATCCGTATCTCGATGACCTATGAGTTTTCAGGGCTTCTTGCTTGTCTGGCTTTGAACATTGTTGCCTCACTTATTGTCTCGTTTACCCCCGAGTTCTGCAGTATGACCTTCATTGCAGAGAACACCTTTACTCTATTCAGTTTTTATGGATTGCAGTTCATGTCTGCAACAATTCTTGCTGGCATGCTGCTTCGCTCAGCTATAGCCTTACCCAAGCAGCAACTCGGTCTGACGATCGTCCTCGTTGCAGGATGGTTGCTGGCATTATTCTGCTCATTCCGAGTGCTCTTCGAAGTTTTGTTTACAAACTACTATGGGATGGATGCCTTATTCGCCTGGTCGGTCTCTCTCCGGGGCACCCCTACCGACCTACTATATACGACGATTCTGCAACGTAGCTGCGTAACAGGAGTTGTGGTTCTGATGCTGTTTTGCGGCAGCGCGATTCTCTTTACCATCATCCGCTGGCACCAGCTTGACCGACAAATCGAGCATGCAGTCATCACACTTTCAGCAGGAGCCAGCGCCGTCTACCTACTGTACGAATACTCCATCCTACTAAGCGCAGGACTCTATAGTTGGTCGAACGCATTCGCTGCAATAGAATTCGGAGCTACCAGAACAACGATCGCGCTTTTATCCTCATTACCTGGATTGCTGATTGTAGTTGTTGTCTTGTTCTTGGCATTTCTAGCAACTCGAGACCGTTTTATATTCAGGACATCTCTGTTCATTTTGCTGGCCAACGCTTTCTTTGTGCAAATACTCGGTTTCGTTCAATTAGCGGCTTTTGACCTCAACTGGTTGTCGCTCTGCTACATTCTGATCGAGCTTTGCTTTTTACTGCTGCTTTACCTTTTTGGGCTGAGGGATTTCTATCGCGCTAATGGTGGTTTGGTAGCAGATGCCGAGGCTGACGCTGATGTCGCCGAAGCCTTGGAGCAATCTGCTGCTTGGGATAACCAGAATGCGGTAACTGCATCTGATCTGTCTTTACTGAAGCTTCTGGCTGTAGCAATCCTGCAGTCGGCGCTGGTGATTCCACTGGCATACAGCAATTTGCCGCTGCAAGTGCCGAACAGTTTGTTGCTTTGCCTGTTCTGGGCACCCTGTCTGCTGGTTGCTCTGATGACTTCGTATTCGGAGCGCCCTGTTCATTCGGAAACGCTTAGAGGCATTTTGCGTATTGACCAGTTGGTAGTGATACTGGTAGCTGGTCAGGCTCTTTTGTCAACAGCTGAAAATGAATGGTTGGAAGTCAGCGATTCGTTTGTCCTCTTTGGAGGCTTGGCTTATAGAAACCTCCCCTTCCCAGAGCTCGGTATTTGCCTGGGTGTTGCATTGGTCTGCCTGCTGATTTGCGCTGTTAACCTGCAACGTCGAGAGCATAGTGGCCACTTTTCTGACTATGCCTTTGCCATCGCAGCAACAATGATTGTAGTGGCTGCTATTCAGTGTGTTGTCAACATCTTCTCCCACAGTTTTATTTTGAGTCTGATACTGATGCTGATCGCCCTAGTCTTCATCATTATCGGCTTTCACAAGAACATTGCCAATCTGCGGCTCTACGGATTGATACTGTTGCTGCTTTCGATTCTGAAGCTCCTGAGCGTAGACCTAAGCGGCAGCAGCGGAATAATTCGCGTGCTTAGTCTGATTGCAGCTGGCGTTATCTGCTTCGGTGTCAGCGCCCTATACAACTTTGCCGTAAGACGAATGGATTCTGTGCACGAAGAAGCCGGAACCGCCAAGGAAACCGGGGGCGACGAGGGTGCCGAAAGCGGCGAGGGAGCTGAACAGCCGGATGATCGGCAGGTCGAACCACCGAGCGCAGCGCAGGGTGAGCAATCTGCCGAGCCGCCAGTAAGCCGGAGGGAGGCTCGAAGGCAAAGGCGGCAGGCCAAGAAGCAAGGCCAGCAATCGGTTGAACCGCAGGTCGAGCCGCAAGCAGAGCAGCAGGTCGAGCCGCAAGCAGAGCAGCGGGGCGCCGTGCAAGCCGCACAGCAGGCCGCTCAGACCCAGCCAGCTGCGCAGACTGCGCAGACCGCGCAAGCCCCACAAAGCGACGCACCGACAGCATTAAACGAGTAAGCAGCGCGCGATTCTCATCAAGAGAGTCGAGGTCTTATCCCCAGTGTTACGAATCTGATATTCGTGTTACTATGTCTTCTCGAAATTCGCCTCGATGTTGCTGGCGCGCGCACCAAAACCACCGCGCAAGCCACGACGCCTCGTCGCCACCGCTAAGGAGCAGGCATGCACATTCCGGATGGAATGCTGGACACCAAGACTTTCACTACGCTATGGGCGGGTGGAGCCAGTGGCATCGGCTATGCCAGCTGGTGGATTCGCCGCCACTTTGACAGCACGAAAATGGTGCTGATGGCTGTGATGGCTTCGCTGATTTTTGCTTTGCAGATGCTAAATTTTCCGGTTGCGCTTGGCACCAGCGGTCACTTTGCCGGTGGAGCCGCAGCCGCAATCATCCTTGGTTTTTGGCCAGCATCAGTAGTCATGACCGCCGTGCTGATCATCCAGGCGTTGCTTTTCGGCGACGGTGGCATTACCACTCTGGGAGCCAACATTGTCAACCTTGCCCTCTGCGCTCCCTCGGTCGGCATCCTGGTCTACCAGCTCGGCTGTCGCCTGCACTCCGTGCCAGCCGCCCGCATCATCAGCTCCTTTCTGGCAGCGTTCAGCTCCGTTGTCGCCGCCGCTGCCCTGGTTGCTATCGAGCTATGGGCCTCCGGACGCGCGCCCTTCTACCCCGTTATGACCGCGATGGTCAGCTGGCACGCCTTGATCGGAATCGGTGAAGGAGTAATCACCGCCAGCCTTATCGCCTTCCTCCTAAAAGTGCGCCCCTCACTACTTGGCATCACTCAGCCTGTGGATAAGACCTCCGTTGGCAAGCTGGAAGCAGAGCCTACTAGCAGCCCTGGCGCGCAAGTAAAACCAACCAGCAGCACCTCCAGTGCGCAAGCTGGTTCGCAACAGGGCGTTGTGGTGGTGTTCGCAGTGATTGCATTGGCAGCAGCGGGGTTGTCGTTCCTGGCATCGCAGCATCCTGATGGGCTGGAGTATGTCTACTTTGAGACTGGAATCGGTAGCTTTTTTGAGGAGCTTGGCTTTTCTAAGCTTGCTCCATTGGCAGACTATCTGATACCTGGTGTTGCTAATGAAACCCTTTCGGTCGTCGGGGCTGGTATTATCGGCGTGGTGCTTACGGGAAGCCTGCTTTTTATCGTCTCAACCTTGATCGTGCGAAGTCGGGTTAAATAGTGTCGCAACCCTTTTCTGCTCGGGCAATGCTGTTGGCGGCACTGGCGTTGGTGGTGTCGATTGTCGTTGGTGCGCCACATTCTGCATTGGTGGTAATCACCATCGTTACCTTGGTGGTGATGGTCAGCCTATTGGCTCAAGCCTCACTTCGTAAGCTGCTGCTCCGTTCGCTGGTGGTTCTTCCGATTGCAGGAGGAATGGCTTTGTTTGCTCCTCTGCGTTTTTTGGGAAGGACTGCTGAAGCTGTAGGTTCAGCTGTTGCTCCAGAGATTGCAGGTGCTGCAGGGCTTGCTGAAACTGTGCAGTCAACTGGAATGCTGGGTTCGCTTGCCAATGCTTATCTAGCCGGAGCACCATTGATGGTGCAGATGATTCTTACCTCCTGGCTCTGTGTCCTGGTCTTGTTGACATTGGCGACTGTCTGCCCTGTGAGTGATTTGCTTTTCGCTTTGGAGCAGCTGCGGTTACCACGGGCTCTAACAATGCTGCTTGGTTTTATCCATCGTTATGTCGATCTCTTGCGCTCAGAGTTAAGCTCGCTTAGCCGAGCGATGGTTCTTCGCGCGCCTACTCTGTCTCGTCGCAGGCAGGTTTTGCTTTATGGCAACCTGGCTGGCTCACTGGTCATTCGCACGCAAGATCGTGCGGAAAGAGTCAGTGCAGCTATGCTTGCTCGAGGCTTTACCGGAGTCTTACCTCGTCGGCATCAGCAAAGACTGGTTGTCGCAGACATTACTTTGCTTGTAATAGCCGTAGTATTCAGCTTAGCTATAACCTGGGTGTAGAGCAGGTTTGGCGTTGTGAAACCATCTATCGAATACAAGGATGTCAGCTATCGCTACCCGGATGGAACTGAAGCCTTAAAGGGTGTTTCGTTTCAGCTGGCAGAAGGTGAGAAAGTGGCTTTGCTTGGCTCGAATGGAGCAGGTAAATCAACCTTGTTACTGCTGGCAAACGGCATACTGATGCCTCGTACGGGAGAGATTTTCGTTGCTGGTTTACGGCTGGCTTCAGAGAACCTGAAGGCGATCCGGCAATATGTCGGACTTGTCTTTCAGAACCCAGACGACCAACTTTTCATGACAACAGTCTATGACGACATTGCTTTTGGCCCACTTAACCAGGGAGTTAGCGCAGAAGAGCTTGATGCTTTGGTCAAAACTGTGCTAGTTGAGGTTGGCTTGGTCTTGGAATCTGAGGTCGACGTGCTGCCTGAGATTGCGAGCAAAGCTCCCCAGAATCTTTCCTTCGGACAGCGAAAGCGAGCAGCACTCGCAACAATTCTTGCCATGCATCCGCAGCTTTTCGTGCTGGATGAACCTACCAGCAACCTTGACCCACATGGCCGAAGGCAGATGATTGCGCTACTTCTGTCGCTGCCAAAAACCAGTCTGATCGCAACCCATGATTTGGAGATGGTCTGGGACATCTGTGAGCGTTCTATCATCCTTGATGGTGGACTGATTGTTGCAGACGGATCGACGCGCGACTTGCTTAGTAACGAATCTCTACTGGAAGCCCACGGACTGGAACTCCCCGCTCAACTCCGATACAGCTGATTTCCTACTAAGTCTTGCTCAGCCTCTTACAGCTCTAAATCAACCTAATCAGCTGAGAGAACGTCCAAGCCGCGCAAACCCTCCATTCCATCCTCTCCAGCCTAATTCCAGCTTCCAGCTTTTTGCTACTTTCTGCAACTTTTTTGCGGTTGGGCGCCAAAAAAGGGGTAAAAGACGGTCTCTGAATGTGGTAAATGCAATATTTTTGTTGCATTTACCACGTTTGCGTTGCATATGCAACGCAAACTTCTACGAATCTGAGCCCCAACCGAAAAAAACTTGCAGAAAGTAGTGAAATCGCAGAATTCGCTGATTTGGGGCACGCGTTGTGGGTTGTGTTGCGTTGGACACTCCAGCTTCCCGGCAACACATGCGTACCTCAAAAACTTTGATGACGACTTATATCATTGAAGCTGATTGATGCTGGTTTCAAGGCTGTAATCACTGTTGTTGACATCACTCGAATTGATGAAAGGTCCCGGGGCATGACTTTAACATATGATGCCATAGCAGAAATAGCTGCCTGCGGAGTTGACGCCTGCGGCAAGAAAAGTGAATACCACAGCTTTTTAAAGCAGGAGCACTGCTATGCAATATGTGCAACACTTCTTATGCTTTTCTGGCAACACTTAGTAGCCATTTTCAGCATCATTTGTTATGCTTTCTCTGCATCAATCTTTTTGGTGCACTTTGATTACATTATGGAGGTGTAATAGACCATGAGCATGGAGTATCGTCCAAGAATCGTCGATGAGATAGTAAAGAAACGTCTGCAGTCCTCTGGTGCAGTTTTGATTACAGGGCCAAAGTGGTGCGGTAAAAGCACAACTGGGCTTTATCATTCTAAGTCCTCCGCTTTTATGGATATGCCTGAAGTACGTGAGCTTTATAGGCTCGCTCCTGACCTGATTTTGGATGGAGAGTATCCAAGATTAATTGATGAGTGGCAAGATACTCCAGATATTTGGGATAGAATTCGCAGGATAATTGATGAGTCTCGTAAGCAAGGTCTTTATATTCTAACTGGGTCATCTACTCCAACCATAGACCCTTCACATACTGGCACTGGTCGATTCAGTCGTATACAAATGCGCACAATGTCACTCTTTGAGTCTGGCGATTCGACAGGCGACATATCTCTAAAAGACTTATTCGACGGAAAAGGTCTGAGAGCATTGCAGTCAAAAATGACCTACCAACAAACCATCAGATTAATCTGCCGTGGCGGATGGCCTGGAATCATCGATTTAGATGACGAAGCTGCTCTGACAGTATCAAGGGATTACATCGACTCGATTGCAGAGATAGATATCTCAAGAACGGATGGCGTCTCTCGTGACCCTGCTAAAGTAAAGCTCTTATTGCGCTCACTTGCACGAACAATCACAACATCTGCAAAAGTAGGCACCATTCAAACTGACATTTCACTACATTCCGACGAGGAGGTTTCAACACGTAGTATCCAGAATTACCTTTCAGCTTTAAAACGCCTCTATGTGGTAGCCGAGCAGGAGGCATGGTCTGAGAGTCTCCGGTCAAAATCAAGGATCCGCACAATGCCGCTACGCCACTTTACTGATCCTTCTCTGGCTGTTGCTGCCATGTCAGCGACTCCATCTATGTTGCTGCGTGATCCAGAAACATCAGGATTACTGTTCGAATCAATGTGCTTCAGAGACCTTACCGTCTATGCCGATGCGCTTGGTGGCAAAGTCTGCTATTACAGAGAGGCTAATGGTTTCGAAGTAGATATAATCGTTCAACTTGACGATGGTAGATGGGGTGCGATTGAAGTAAAGATGGGTGTGCATCAGTTTGACTTAGCGGCAACAAACCTACTTCGCCTAAAAGACAAAATGGCTGACGTACTCATTCCCCCTTCATTTCTATTGGTTTTAACAGCGACTTCTGGTTATTCAGCTGCTCGACCAGACGGTGTTCTAATTGCTCCACTCGACCTGCTGGGTCCTTAAACAAACACCAAAGCCATCGAGTGGACATTCCGGAGTGTAGATAATGTTGTTACGATCATTATTAGCAGCGCACAGATTACTGAGTCTGGTTTTGGGCATACCTTCAACTCCCCGGTCCCTAAAGTTTATGTTTTCTGATTAGACAGTTCTGATGGTCGGGATGACTGGATTTGAACCAGCGACCTCTCGGTCCCGAACCGAGCGCTCTACCAAGCTGAGCCACATCCCGACAACACTTACAACACCGCGCCAAACGGTGCTACCGTATGCTACCAGAGTTGATTAGACAATTCCATTGCAGAGTAAAGACTATTCAAGTTGTTTGGTGCCGGCTTGCTGCTTTTGTCACCGAAACCCTCAAAGGAATTACTAGAGACGTGCTTCCCAGATGCCATGCAGATTGCATTGAGCCTGCGCGACTATCTCTTCACCATCAAGTGCGAAGTTCACGACGACCTCAGGGTCTTCACCTGCGCCAAAAGCTACATCAGCTACCAGTTCTTCTCCTACGTAGATCTTAATCCACTCGGTTAGATGTTCCTCGGTCTGAGGATGCACTAAGCCCTGAAGACCCATCGTCACCTTGATGGCCTGGCCATCAGCAGTATCGACCAGTTCGATGTTCGGCGTGTGCTTCAGCTCTGCTTCAGTCGCGTTTTCCATATCAGTAATGACATGTATCTCTACTGCAACCTCGTTTTCATTGTTTACAGAATCAACCATTGTGGCTCCTCCCACTTTGTGTCGGTATTAACTCTAATGCCACTATTATACTGATGTTAACTGCACAGGACATCCTTGCTCAAGCCGTTGATACTGAAGGCGCTGGTACTCTTTCGGCTGGCTCTCCACCAATGTAGATAATCACTTCATCATTTGCCTGATCGTAGTAGAACAACGGAATGCTACGAGCATAGATGTCATCATTTTCATAAAACCCAGTAATGTTGAAGTTGCTGACGCTGTTCTCCTGTGCAGCAGCACGGCTGATTTGAAAACTGTACTCAATAATTTCAAGCTTCTTTTCAGCAGACAGATTGTCCCAATCAATGTCAGTAGAGATGATTACCATGTAGTTCGTGTAGTTGATTGTTCCTGAACGCTGGTTAGAGGTTCTCAGCTCTACGAAACCTTCTGGTACTTTTTCCCTGCTGACAGAGCAAGCACCAGCACTAAAAGCCAGTGGTATCAGAATCATCGATACAGCTACCACTGCAAAAACAATTGTCTTTCTTTTCATGATTCTCCTTTTCGAATCCAGCATGCTTACTGCCCTCCTAAAAAAACGAGCAAGCGCCTGCCCAATGTCATTTGCATAGGCAGGCGCTCATTTCTTACTACTTAGAAAACAACACTTTCGTTTTGCATGAACTGCGCGTTGCTTCTTCTTCTTAACAACACTGAGACAGCCCAAATACATGCTTGTGCTACAAGTAGTAACGCCATTATCAGGGAGTATCGGTCTATCATCTGCATCGGCAGGCTGAAGTCCTGGGTGGTTAACAGAACAAGTAATCCTTCTGCGAACAGCACAGCAGATGCAAGAATCTTTAGAATACTGGCTTGGCGGTAACGCTTGCTGGAGGCAAAGTCATTGTCGGTTTGCGCTGAGGGAGCCGTGTCTTGCGTATCACCACTGTCTCTCCTGCGTCCCTTCCTGCCAACCATAAATAGCACCAGAATGTAGACAAACAGTAAGCCTGAAAGCACAACTGACAGCAAGTTGAACAATGCCCAACCTGGCTCAGTAGAGATAACAACAGGGGCAGGTGTCACGACTACAGAACCAACAACAGGTAAGTCATCTGGTTCTGCCGGTGTAACCACAGGTGGAACGACTATCACTGTAGTCGGTGGATTAACAATTACCGGACCAGGAGGTGTTGGTGGTTTCGGAGCTTCTACAACCTTCCACTGCGCATACACAACCATGTTACCTGTCACGATATATTCGGCAGTAAAGTGTGTGCCTCCACTAATAGACGTTGCCCAGTAAAGGAAGGTATAGCCGTTTCGCACAGGTGTGCTGGGTAGGTATGGGATTGTTGTTGCTGGTTCCTGTACGTATATTGCCTGTGGACCTGTCAACCTACCGCCATTGGCGTTGAACTCAACTTTATGGCGCGCGGCAGGCACCTCGGGGATTTCCGATTCCGGATCATCGATGACAGTCAGAATCAACTCGATCTGACAAGACAGATTACTATCGGCAACCTTGATGGTATAGCTTCCTGACTTCGCCTCAAAGCCGCCTTTGCTGACTACCACCGCATCTTGGGTGCTCAGCTCCCCACTGGGATAAGCCACACAAGCCTCAGCCTGTAAAACCAAAAGCAGCGAAGCATCGTTTAAGATCTTCTCCACCTGAGAAACGTATAGTGTGACGTTATTTCCATAGACGTAGACTCGTGTTCCGCTGGGGTCAGTCGGCAGTGCTGGCTTTTCGCCAATAACGTCGGCATCTACAACCTTGGCTATTACCTGTCTGTCAATGTATCCAGTCGGGTCATCGAGGGCGCGAACCGTGACTTGATATTCGCCGACCGCACTGTTGTAGCCCCCAGTGCTATGGATGCTGACAACAGCTGGGAAAAGTTCTGCGCCTGTCTCTCCGTTATAGGCTTGCGCCTCTGTGCCTGTCAGCAACTGGTTGATGCGTTCGATCGAATCGGAGGCAACATCGGCAGACCTGATTACAAAGGAACGAGCCTCCAGGATTCGTCCGCTACCAACATGGTACCTGCCATCATTTACTACAACGCAGCGCTGGGCACTGACCAGACTGCCATTGTTGCCAGTGACCGTGTAAGTCACCTGATAAATACCTGGCCTGCTGGTGTCTACCGCCCGGGTCGGGTCGGTTGAAAACCACGTTACACTACTGGTAATGTCACCGACTCCTGGGTCAATGGCAGCGACATCAGACATCGCTACGCTGTTGTCCCATGAAGTTCCAAGAGCAAGCTCGATTGGCGTCCTGACATAGAGCGCTGCCGGAGAGCCGTTGGTCACCATGCCGTTAATAACCGCTGAGCGCTCGGTCTGAGTGTATCCTGTGATACCGAAGGCTATCGGATAGGTACCGACGAGAGCCTCGAATCCGCCGGTGTCGTGAACCAAAACCGCAACATCACCCAGCTGGGGTAGCAGCTTTATGGCTCTGGCGCTGGCTGCATTGACGAAGTCAGCATCATTATTCATCGTATCAGCTACTGCGACATCGACTGCATAGTCCGATGCTATTAATGCGTATTTGCTGCGATAAGGGTCTTGCCCCAGGTCAACGACATCAGAATCTACGATCTCGCCAGTCACTGACACAGTGGTTTCTGAATATCCGACAGCACGGAAGGTGAAGCTATATACTCCCAGCTGCTTCGCAGCAAATCCCAGTGGTAGCGCTGAAGCCAGCTCAACGACAAGAGGTTCGCAGTCGAAGTTATACGCCTCTGCAAACGCCAGGGCAATCGCATCACTTACGGTGCCGGCAAACAGGGGATCTTTTACAGACACCACAAAGTTCTTTGCGCCAACTATAACTCCTCCGCTTGAACTGCCGCCGTCACCTTCATCGTCATCAACAACAAATCGCCCATCGTTAATCACCACGGCTCGACTTACGCTAACAGTGGCAGGAACCTTGTTTCCGTATTCATCATCAACAGTGATAATCGGATCGGCAACCGAATGAATGACCTGCTTGACGCCTACCAGAGACTGGTCAATCGGCAAAGCAGTATCTATTCCTGCAGAAATCACTACATCATCAATACTTATCTCAGGACTGTCCGAATCGCTAACAGAAACACCGTCCAGCAACTGCTGCAAGCTCACATAGACTGAATCTTCGGTTGCATCCAAAACCAGCGGACCATCAACAGCAAGCTCAGGTAAATAACCTGGTGCAACAGTAAACAGCACTGTCACACTCACGCCCTGAACTCCCAGCGGCGCGAAAGTCACAGCGTATACGCCGACCTCCTGCCCAATCGAATTCAAAGTCACGTCAACCGTAAAATCATCAATACTACCCGTATCAGAAATCACATAACCTACCGCTTTTGCCGCCTCAATCAAGGCAGCTTTTGTATCCGCATCCAGCCGCCCTGCCAGTTGCCCTGCCTGAGCAAAGCTGATCGTTGCGTTGTTTGCCCCAACCACATAGCGGCTGCAGTCCAGCGAATCGCCTGTGTTCGTGTCAGCAATTGCCCCTGTGTCTTCGTCTGGTTTATTGCTTATCGCATCTCTGTCGATAACCCTGGCAGATATCTCTACCACTGGCAAAAGCTCGTCTGATATGCCAATCAGAATATGTGGATAAGATCCCACTATCGCTGCCAGATCACCATCTGCGCGGACAATCGCAGCTACTGAATCAATGCCGATTACACAGCCATTTATGTCCCTTTCTACCTTCAATGCTTTTGCGTGGCTGAACTGCAGAATCAGCTCGTCAGTATCAGAAGACCCAGCGACAACACTGACAGTTGTCACAAAACTCCAGGCTGAAACAGCGTAGTCGCGGTCGATTGCCCAAGGTCCTACTAAAACGTAACCGATGCCGGTCGTCTCGTTTCCTTCACTGTCTGTGACCTTGTAGTTCACCTGGTAAATTCCTTCAATAGAAGTATCGACTGGGGTGTCGTGCCAAAGTGTCAGGTTATCAATGCTGTCTTCTGAGTCGCCATAGTAAACTTCGGATCTGTAATCACCAATGCCAAACTCGCTATTCAAGCCTGTTACCTTCAGCGCCGGTACTTCTAGCCAGGGATGATTACCATTACTGACAACCACGTTCACCCAGACATAGGCGCTGTGATCCTCATCCACCCAGAACTTGACAGCTACGATGGTCGGATAGTCAGGGTCTCCCTCGGGCGCAAAGTCAATCGATCTGAAGCCAGAGTCATCTGCCAGGAGCGATGTGCCCCCCTTTGCCAGGGTATAGTCGTTTCTCAGGTAGCTCTGTGCTCCGGAACGCGAAAGGAAGGTTTGCTGGTAGTCGGTATCGGATGCTGTTTGCAGTACATAAGCATCTGCAAGATTGATACGGAAGCCTCTGGCACTGATGGCATATGTCTCACCATTGCCTCCACCTGTACCTGGAGAGAGTACTTTGGCAGTTACCATCTTTACCAAATCAGCATAGCCTATGATTCCGACAAGTGGATGATAGGCGCCTTGGGCTGAAGAGAAGCCTGCTGTATCAGCAACGTAGGCTGATACCTCAGTGCCGTCTGTGCTGAATGCTTTGGCTTCCGAACGCTCAAGTATCTGGGCTGATGCTTGTGAGCTCACTTCAGACGATTCAATCACAAAGGAGTAAGCCTGGATGATGTAGCACTCATCGAAGACGATACTGCCATCGTTAACTATCAGTGCACGGGATATCTCTGCAACATTTCCGTCGGAGTCTGTAACCGAGTAGGTGATTTTTGTCACTGAGGCTGCTCTAAGCTCTATAACCGGTAGCACCTCATTACCAAAGCTATCGGGGTTTATTACTATACTGCCTGTGATATCACCATCCTCTCTGTCTGAGGCGGTGACACCATACATCATCTGGCTACGGTTCACATAGCCTAAGTTGTTCGGGTCATAGATGATCTCCAATGGAATCGGTACTGCCGAAACCACAGGCGAGTTGCCATCTACCACAGTGACAGACAAAGTAAGGAGCGCATTTAAACCTGGGTCAGCTATGGTTACATTGTAGATTCCACAAGCAACATCAAAGCCATCATCATCAACCACGATAGGAGTAAGCGATAACAGCGTGCCACCAGCCTGGGTCTTTCTGGCTCCAGCCTGTAGTGTGAGAAGAAGAGATGAGTTCTTATCCCCAGACCCAATGATGGTAGCTGCCTCAGATATTCTTATGGTGATGTGGTTGCCGAAGACGTAGTAGCTGTCGCTTCTCTCGTCCTCTGGTTCGTTTACCACCAGGTCGGCATCGACTACTTCAGCGACGATATTCTTGTAGAGATAGCCGGAAGGTACGTCTACGCCGGCAACAGTGATGTTATAGGTTCCCACTTCCTTCCGGTAGCCACCGTTACTTAGAACAGATACCTCAGTCGATGAGATCGGTTCACCTGTTGCGCCATCATAGAGGCTGGTATATGACTTGCCCAGTATCTCCTGATTGATGATTGCTGGGTTATCCGTCACATTCTCTACCTTGGTAACAAATGCCCTGGCTACCAGAATGCGTCCATCTCCTACCACGTAGCGACCGTCGTTTACCACCACTATCCTGGTCGGTAGGACATCTGGGTGGTTACCGTCACTGTCCTCGACATCATAGTGCAACCTGTACATACCTACCTGAGTGAGGTTCACGGGGCCTGTAGACATATCGGAGCTAACAACGATGCTTGCAGTAATGTCACCGTCCTCTGCGTCGTCGGCCGTGACGCCGAACAGGTCGGAGTAGTCAACCGGCAGAATAGAGTCAACAGGTCGCTCTGGGTCATCCGGATCTCCAACCCAGACATCTATCGGTGTCACAAGGCTTATCACAGGTGCGGTTCGCTGCGATACCGTACCGGTCACACCTACATGCAAGACGGAGATGGGTATGGACGCTATACAGAAGATAATCGGTTGATAGCTGCCTATTGTATCGGTGAAGCCTGCACGGTCTTCTACGATCAAGGTTGCTTCCGGAGCTGAGTCAATCAGTTTGAATACCTGGGCGTTTGCCGCAAAAATGAAAGCTGCGTCTCCTGTAATCAGGATGGCTCTGGCACTGGTCAGGTTAACCCTGAAATCAGAAGCCGCGATTGCATAGGCAGAGTCCTTGCCACCTGGATCCAGTGTATCGGCATCTGTGACATAGGCATTAATCGTCTTGGTAACTGAGTGCCCTGATACCGTCCAGGTGATGATATAGGTACCGACCTCGGCAGCGTCAACATAGCCAGATGGACGAGCGATCCAGTTAACAGTATAGGCAACACCTTTGATGGAGTAGGCCTCAGCATATGAGAGGCTTCTTGCCTGACCTTCCGAGCCGTCGACTCGACCTGGTCCTGTGCGTTTGACTACGAAGTCGCGGGCTCCGATGATGATGTTATCTGCTTTATCGATTATGTAGCGTCCATCATCTATCACCACTGCACGGGATGCTGTGGCGGTGTTGTTGTGTGAGTCGGTCACAGAGTAGTCGACCTTCCAGACACCGACATTCTGCTGGTTCAGGCTCACTCCGCCGGCAACTACGACAGTGGTCTGGTTAAGTAGATCACCATCCTCGGCATCGAGTACTTCCATGGCTGCTTTCAGGTCAGCCTCGGTTAACGCATACGAGTAGTCGGTCCTGGTAAACACCAGAGGTTCTTGGATGAAGTTAATAACTGGTCGCTCGCCATTGTCTATCTCGAAGATCACTGTGACAGATACTCCACTGATACCTATAGGAGCAAAGACCACCTGATAGCTGCCTCCCGCCACCAGTGGATGTAAGTCATCACCGATCTGGTTGCTCAAGACACAGGCATCGAAGGTCTCTATCCTGTCAGTAATCACCCAGGCTTCAGCAAAAGCGCGTTCTATTAGAAGCTCTGTCACTGTGTCTGTCATGCCGACATAGGCAGCTGACTCCAAATAAGTCAGTCTGACATGGTTGGCTGCGACCACATAACGGGTGTCAGTGAAATTATCCGGTCCTCTTCCTATCACGTCTTGGTCTATCACCTTGGCTGTGATAGTAGTAGATAGACTGCAGTCATAACCTGGCTCATCGGCAAGCCCAATTATAATCGGGTACTCACCAGCGACAGCCTTATAGCCACCGCTGTCTTCGACCTCCAGTAGATAGTTGACCGGAATCGGTAACAGATGTTGCTCGGATAAATCAATCGTCCTTATCCGCCATGCCTTAGCAGTAGCCAGACCAAGTATCACACTGCTTCCGGTGCCATTAGCCGTGATATTATCCACAGTTTCGATAAAGCTCATCGCCAGTAAAATGTAGTCGCTGTTCATTGCGGCACGCCTGGATACCATTACCAGAACGGTAACGGTTACAGTGTTATGGTCTGAGTCTGTTACCTGATAGCTGATCTCTTGAAAAACATCCTCTATGTCCAGGCTCACAGGTGTGCCTTCAATGAATACGCTCGGGGAGCTGCTTGAGTCAAGCAAGCCCATTTTTATCGCGCTGGTTATGTCGCCGTCGGTACTGTCGTAGGCAGAAACGCCATTCATACCCGTCCAGTCTGTGTAATAGATCGCGTCGGCTGGCTTGTCAGATGGTTCTCCCGTCCAGACCAGACGTACTGAAGGAGCCACGATCACAGGCGGATAGCCATTGTCAACAAAAGCGATAATTGTCGTCTGAGCAGCTGGATCCTCAAGGCTTCCGAAGGTAATCATAAAGTGGTCACCGTGTTGCAACGGCTGGTTGGCGGCATCAGCAAAACCACCATCGTCAAGCAAAACGCAGATGGCTGCCGTGTCACTGACAAAGCCTGCTGAGGTGCGGTCGTAAAACATCACCTGCGCGTGACCAGCAAGCATCGCGTCATAGTCGACTGTTGATGCAAGGGCGACCAACGCATTCGCATCGTGTGCGTTCATGCAGAAGTTGCTGGCAACTATGGATAAAATCTCGCCGTTGGCTCCGTTCATATCGCCCACCTTGGGAGCCAGTGCGTCTCCGTCATCGATGACTCGCGCAATGATTGTTTTCTGCAGATCTGCATGACCGCTGACCTGGATTATCACGTTGTAGTCGTTTGGCGTGTTTCGATATCCGCCATTGTCAGCGACCGCTGCTAAACGTGGTTGTCCGCCCGTCGTCCAGGCTTTGGCATTAGACATTGCTCGTAACTGAGCGCTGATACCTGTGCTTCTGACGTCTGATGTTCTGATCACAAATGAAAGTGCTTCCAATATATAGGTGCTGTCGTAGATATATCTACCGTCGTTGACTATTACTGCCCTGGTATCACTCCCTGTGTTGTGATCCTCGTCAGTGTAGCTGTACGTTACCTCGTAGATACCTGGACGATCAGCCGGAATGCTATTTACCAGAACGCCAGAACCTCCGTCAGTAACATCAAATATCGTAATCACTACCTGGTCTATTACATCGCCTTCGGGGTTGGTAACAGTTACGGCTTCCGCGTCGGTCGCTGTCACTCCCTGCATCAGCTTGGCAACTGAGATATCACCATTGCTGTCAACCCACGCTCGGTCAACAGGCAGCAGAACCTCCAGTGGTTTCGGCAGCGCTGTCACAACCGGAATGCCACCGACTCCGACAGTAATCGTCAGTGTGATACTGCACTCGCCATTGACATCACTCACAGTGAAACGAAATACCTCAATGTCATTTTGATGGTCACTGTCCAACATGCGATCTACGTAATCATCCAGATCGATTATCGTTACTGCTGGATGCGTAATAGGTCCAGCTGGATAAGTACGGCTTGCTCCAGCTTTCAGAGCAGCAAGAATCGCGCTGTCTCCACCAGCTGCTGTAGACTCTGCCTCCGATATTGTCTGCATCAGTGAAGTTCCGTAGACGTAGGTAACCGGATCAAAAGGCGGTGGATCAGTCGGTCCGATAACCTCGGCATCAACCACCTCTCCGATGATGGTTTTGCTAACTGCACCTGTTGGGGTATCGAGGGCAGTAATACTGATCTGGTAGGTGCCAACTGAGCGATGGTAACCACCTGTATCAACCTGGTCGATATTACCGACGATGCTGATCTCAATGCCAGTGGTTCCATCATACAGCCTGGCTTTTGACTTGCTTAAGATATCTTCTTCTATTCGACTTGGGTTTGTACTACCGGTAACATCGACCAGTCTGGTAACAAACGATGTGGCATAGAGCACTCGCCCGTCGCCAACCATGAAGTTACCGTCGTTTACCACTACCAGCCTATGTGCTGTGGCAGTGTTGTGATCGCTGTCGGTAACTGCATACTGCATCGTATAAAGTCCTGGCTCAGTCAAGATTACTCCACTGGTCGGCTCAAGATGGGTAACCTGTATTGCCGAGTCAGCAAGTGCAAAATGGGGTTCTTCTCCATCTTCGATATCAAATGCTGCGACCTCATACAGGTCGCTGTATTGGCTGGGTAGAATTGCGCCGGCCGGCTTTAGCCCTTCTGGTCCGATCCAGACTTCCAGCGGGCTTAAAGCTGTGATTACAGGATCATTGCCCTGCGAAACCCGACCATAGACCGGACTTACCATTGTTGGCGGTGTCGTGATAACCGTGTTGCCGCCTACTTTCGCACCAAAACTGAGTATGTATCCTGGCGTGCTGTTAATCACTGCCATAAAGCCGCCACTGTCAATCACATACGGTATTGCCTCAGGTGCGCCATCTACCAGCCTGTATACCTTGACATCAGCTTTGATTATCAACTGCGCGTTCAAACCGCTGTCTGCATCGATCATCGCCTGAGCATCGACCAGGTTAACTGTGAAGTTTCTTGCAGTGATGGCGTATTGGTCGTTGTTGCCTCCAGGAAAAATCACATCAGCATCAGAAACGGTTCCGATTATTGTCTTGCTGGCGAAGCGTCCATCTACCACCCAGGTAAACTGATAGTCGCCTGGTTCGGCTTCTGACTGATAGTCTGTAACAGGCCAGGGGTCTATTGTCAGCAAGTTGACAGAAATCGGAGTACCATCTATCTCATATGCTGCTGCTCTTGAATAATTTCTAACCTGACTGATACTGCCATCAACATCAGCGCTGAGAATCACGAAGTTCCGAGCACCTAAAATCAGGTTATCTGACTGCTCGATGATGTAGCGACCGTCGGTTATGACTATTGCCCTGGTTGCTGTGGTTTGCATTTCGTCTGAGTCGATAACTGTATACTCAACCTGGTAGACACCGACATTACCAGTATTGATAGAAGCTGTTGCAGAGCCATTGATGGTATAGCCGGTAACGGATTTCAAATCACCATCCTGCTCATCCCATACAGTCATCCTGGCTCTGATCTCGTCGGCGTTTAACACGTGAGCGGCAGTGCCAACCTGCTGCTCGATTACCAGTGGAAGCCCGCCATCATTTGCACCTGGGCTTGATTCCGAAGCGAAACTGATGATGGGAGGTGAACCATAGAGCGTGTAGTAGACCGTGACAGTGATATCTGGAGCCTCTCTGATAGCAAAGACCACACTGTAACTGTCACCTACTGTTCCACCAGAAGCAGGAATGTTGTTAGTTATCACAACTACACCAGAAAGCGAAATCGTACTTAGTGGTAATGTCGATCCCAGATGATTTGCGTTATTAGTAAGTCTCCAGGCTTCAGCTGCAGAGCTGTTGATCAGTCGCAGCTGTACTGCATCGGTCATCCCTGCATAAGAAGCTGCCTGTGCAACCGTAATGCTATAGCTATTTGCTCCTATGTAATAGCGATAATTGTGTCAGTGTCTTCAGTGTCATTACTGACCTGTTTGTTCACCACTGTTGCAGTGATATTTGAGCGCACAGAGATCTTCTCAGCCACTCGAATCGTGATGTTGTACACACCGGTACTGCACCCTGCATGGTATCCGTTATTTGCAGATACCTCGGCTGTCGCGCTTTGCAAGCCACTGATCGAAGCGGCATCGACTACCCAGGCTATCGCTCGTGCATCGTCGATTATCGTGTTGGCGTCTGCGTCACTCCGATTCTTTATAAAACTCTGTGCGTGAAGGATATACGCAGGGCCAGACGAAGTCTCAGGCACCACAACGTAACTTCCATCGTTTACCACTACAACACGCTGGCAACTGGTCGCATTGCTGTCAGAGTTCAAAACGCTATAGTTGACTGTATACATGCCCTTGCGACCAAGATTCACAGGTGTGTTATAGCTCACCGCACTGGTGATATCGCTACCACCGCTGGCTGCCAAAGCCGTTACTCCCAACATGTAGTCAAACTCACCAGGCAGAATCGCCGTTGCCGGCTTTGACGCAGTGTCGCCGATCCATACCTCAATCGGAGTACTGACAATCAGTACCGGCACGCTGCCAGTGACAACATGCGCAGTAACAGCAACCTTATTTGCAGCTGTGTCGGGCATACCGGCAAGTTTAAACGTAACTTCAAAATCACCTGGGTAAACCGGATAGGATATCTGTACGCTCACTACCTCCAAGGCAGCTGAGCCAAAGGCATCCGTAATGCTGAGCCGCCCCTGTGCCCCAGCTAATGCAATCAGTGCCAGGTCACGATCAGAGGTGTATTGCTCAAGCAGAGCAGTCGCGTTGTTGACCGATATCGTAAAGTCATTTGCACCGATTAATGGCGTTGCATACATATACGGCAGCACCGTGACGGTCGCAGTGGCAAAGATACTCGGGTCGTCAACTGATGCAAAAGTTACCGTATAGGGCTTGCCCATCGGGTAGCTGGCAAGAAAAACCTCTCTATCAGCAAAGTTCTGCTCCAGCCACGCTGGCTCAACACCGACTATGAACACATCGGTTCCAATATTGACAGCAGGCGAGCGTTTCTCTGCGTGTGCATCAATCAATCCCTTCAGATATTCATGCTGTGCAGAACTGTCAGTACCTAAGCCGGCAATGCTTATTGCATCGTTTAGCCCGATCCAGGCGTCTTCAGATATAAGGATAAGATCTGTCTCGGTTACTATCAAATATGGTGCAGCTGCAATGGTTGTATCGTGACAGTCGGTCTGAACCAGGGGATTAGCATTGCCATTGGTGTCCTCTACGATGAAGTAGACAAAGTCGCCTTCATGCAAGTTGGCAAGCGCAGAGGCTGGAATCTCATAG
Source organism: Coriobacteriia bacterium (assembly GCA_009781525.1). Taxonomy (GTDB): domain Bacteria; phylum Actinomycetota; class Coriobacteriia; order Coriobacteriales; family UBA8131; genus WQXZ01. The sequence goes on from WQXZ01000004.1 coordinate 21,722, forward strand.
ACCCAGCTACCGTTTTCATTTAGAGCTCCGAGCACTGGATTGCTACTACTGTCACAGATGATGTTATCGATTGAGTTAACAACAGCATAAAGCTTCACAGCTGGTTCGGGGTTATGCGGTTCAAGCGCCGCCTGTTCAGAGGCAGTACTCCATACACCTTGGATGCGATAGGTCAAGCCTGACCAGATTTTCCCGTTGTTTGGCTGTGTTATGGTAGCAGGGACAGGAGGCAAGATATCAGCAATAACTATCACCTGGTCTGTAAGTTCATTCGGATGTGCCAGATGTATCTGGCTGGATGTAGGATCGTCAACCAAGCCTCGCCAGGCTGAATCAACCCGATAGCTGTCACCCGACACCAGCAGGCTGCCATTGGTATAGCGCACCACACCGTCATATTGAGCAACACCGGTTTCAATAGAATAGAGACTATCAGGGTTAATCGAAGTTACCTGTCCGGCAGTCGACTGTTGCCAGTCAGTACTGCCTGCTGGCAAAATACCAAAGCGACCAAAGACCTCGTCGGTCCAGATCGGACGACCGGCGAAGTTCAACCCTTCCGGAACCACGCCGGTAGCTCGAACATACAGGTCTGCATTGGTCGCAGGTAGTAGATTCTGAATTATCGGAGAAGCATTGTTACCGGAGATACGACGATAGGGCACCATGCCCTGACTACCAAAACTATCTACTCCGCTATTAAAGGTCGGATCGTTTGAAGGTGGGTTGTTTCCCATATTTGAGAAGTTTGCACCTTGCAGCGAATAAGAAATAATTGACCACTGCCTGTATGGGTTGCCATATATCGAATCGTTGGAACTGTTTGTAGAATTGCCTCCGTTCAATGATCCATTATCACGGCGTGCCCCATTACCCCAAACCGCAATATCAGAGTTATAGGACACATAGGTATTATTTGCTCCTCTTGCATCGAAAACCCGAGCACCTAGAATTGGATTGACGTTGACAAAGTTGTAATAGAGTGGGTTATTACACTCGAAACTGAAGTTGTTACCAGCTGAAAATATGCCCTGCGAGTTACTATTCACGTTTCCTTCAGCTAGAAACACTGCGCCTTCACCGACATAGATCGACCCATAGGTATTATTGCCAGCAGCAACAGCTGCCCCCTCCCAGGCAATCAGGTTGATGTTTGAGTACCAGCCGTCAACATAGAAAGTAAAATAGTTGGCATCGAACTCGATTGCCCCCTTGTTTCCCACTGCACCACTGGTTGCTGGTGCGCGATTATTGCCTTCGTTAATGACATTAACCGAGGCGCCACCGGTCACATAGAAACCGTTGTTGGTTCCTGTACCGAAGCGTATTGCTGCCGGTGTGTTTGATCCCTCAGAAGCATGGTTGATAACATTTAGCCTGGCTCCATTACTGATAATGAATGATTGATCGCCAACAGAACGAAAACGAATGGTTCCGCCCAGGTCATTGCTCGCGCCAAAAGACTCCGCGTTTAAAACACTTCCTGGGCCGTCAACAATAAAATTACCGCCTTCGATCTGCTGGAGTAATGCTGGCATGCCATCATTACTGTCGCCTGCATTCTGCCCACGCAGACTTATTACATTCATCTTTGCACCATCTGTGATATTTATACCACCGCCACCACCTGAGCTGGCTGAGCGTGCAGTCATGCTAATGGTGCCGCCATTAGTCCCAGTTCCCGAACCGTTTCCTCTAACATCAAGTAAAGCACCTGCCCCACTGACATTAATGTATGCAGTCGATCCGCCTGATGTACCTGCTTGCATGTTAATGACCTGGGTAGTGCCAGTACCCCTGCCATAGAAATAGACCTGCGCACCACCGTAGACAGATATCACGTTGCTACGCCCACTGGTATTGGCATTAATCGGATCATCTCCGCCACTGATGTGAACAACAGTATTCTGCCCATAGTAATTCTGAATCGGAGCTTCAATAACGGTGGTGTTGCTAGTTTCTACGTCCCATGAAACCTCACCGGTAAAATTCACGGCAACAGCCTGTGTTGCACTTATCAAGCCAGCAACTGGTGAAGGACTACCAGCTGAGATATTGTGAATATTGATGGTCCAATTGGATGAAACAGCTGCTGAAGGGTTAATTACCTGGTTTCCTGCTGTTGCGTTTGGACGAATGATCGTCAGGTTCATTATTGTGAAAGCCGCCCCTGTGGATGGCGCCGCATTAAGCGGAAACAGCGCACGATTGATATTATTCGATGCGCCATCATTTCTACAATCCAAGGAGTATCCTTGCCCGTCTATTGTCAGAGATCTTGATATTGCTGGTAGATCATTACCGGTTGCCGTGCCGCCGGTTCGCTGGATGTTCCCAGCAAAGCGAATCTCAAAGACTGAAGTATTGCTCATTGCGGATTGCAGGTCTGACCAGCTCGATACTCCGACAACACCTGGCTCGATTACTTCGACTGCCAAGGGCATTATGCCAATTTCATCAGGTGTTTCTCCGGGCTCAACAGACTCTTCGGTTCCAAGAGGGCCAGCATTTACATCGTTATTTAGAGCAAGCTCTTGCTCAGCTGGCGGAACAGGTGCGATGCTCTCTGCTCCTTCGAAGCCCTCGCTTTCGGATTCACTGTTTTCTTCTAAATCATATGAATCATCGTCAGTGAAGTCTATCTGCTCTTCGTTGTCAGGCGCAAAGACATTGCTTTGGTCGGCAAACAAACCAACAGGTAGTGCCATGATGATGGTCAATAACATGGCCAAGCATCGTGCCAGCCATTTGCTCTGGGCTCTTCTTTTTTGTTCAGGATAACTACCGTTGCGACTCTTCGCAGCATGCTGAGAAGTCTTCTCGATTTTTATCATATTTCCCTGCTTCCATCTAGGTGTGCCATTTAGTTGCTAATCCGATTGGCATCACTCAGATGTTGAAGAAGCAGGTTAGTTTTTCTAATCCTTTATTAGGCTTGATAATACCTAAGAACAGCTAAGACAATGATACCTTCGAGTTAACGAAAGCCATTTTACACAAGCCCAGTAAGAAAGATGGCTGTCTTTTATAAATTTGCTTATTTGTTTTATTCATTACTTGATAGATACTGCCAACCTTGACGGCTCACCTTGTGCGCTCGATTCCTCTACAATGCAATACGCAGGTCTAATCGAAAGGATCTCTAAGGATGAAATCAGACAGCTTGCGTGAAAAACCCAAACAGACTATTCGAATCATTGCAGCCATATTGTCTGTGCTGGTAGCAATCGTTATTTTTGTTGGCTCATCAATTCAGACAAGCGGCTATCCTTCACATCCAAGTTATCTGAATGTAGTAGCTCACATGTTTGAGTACGCTATTCTGGCTGCGCTATTGGCAGTTGCCCTCAATTCACCAAAGCGAAAGCTCTGGCAAACTGCTTTA
>WQXZ01000005.1 GCA_009781525.1 Coriobacteriia bacterium
GATGCTGATGCGATATTCGACTGCACCAAAGTCAGGTCATATTCAGATTCGAAGTATAACTATACAGAGACCAGCCATTATGAGGTCAGAAGAACTGGCAGCGTTGACTTCATGCACGTCCCAGTAGACGGATCCATTCAGCTTGCCGACGACCTGATGGAATCAATCGAGCCGTTCGACTACACCCAGCTGACACTGTTTCAGACAGCCTACCTTGCTGGCTTCTCAGCCAACGTCTACGATGTCACAGCTCAAAACGCAGTGATCCGCGCACAGGATCGCATGCGCGAAACAGCCGAAGAGGTGGTGAAGGCTGCGGTCACCGGCTACGACTCAACATCGCTCAAACAGCTCAACTCCATCTACTACAATCCGCGCTGCACCTATGCACTCCTACCGGTCTGGCTGCTCTCATCGACCTTCGAAGGCAAGATCTACACCTTTGCCATGAATGGACAAACCGGCCGTCTTGTTGGTGATTTACCTGTGGATAAGAGCAAGGTTCAGTCTCGGTTTATCAAAGTCACAAGCATTATCGCGGCGGTACTGACTGCTATTTCGATGATTGCTGGCTGGATGGGTGGCTACTGATGAGGCTGACCAGAAGATTTGCCCTATTCGCAGCTGTTCTGCTGCTGGCTATTAGCCAGGTTTCTGTATATGCATTGTCCCTAGACTTCCCGCCTAGTTCTAGTAGCGAAGTTCAACAGACGGGGTTTTCTCCAGTTGATAGAACACTTCCTCTGGTAGTTGATGAAGCAGGTTTGCTGACTGATCGAGAAGTAGAGAACCTGATCGATTTATTGGAGCGCCTCTCGGAAGAGAACAAGTGTGAGATCGCTGTTGTCACGGTCTACAGTTTAGGTGGTAAGTCGGCGATGGACTATGCCGATGACTTCTATGACTACAATGGCTACGGGTATGGGCCAAATGATGACGGTATTTTGCTGCTGCTGAGTATGGAGTATCGTGATTATTGGGTGACGACCTATGGTACGGCTTATGAGCAGTTGACGGAAGAGCGTTTTGAGTGGCTGTTGGCTGACGTTTTGCCACTTTTGAGCAATGGGGATTATTACCGAGCATTCGAGCGGTTTGCATACAATTCGGCAGAGCTGATGCAGATGGACAAACCGTCGAACATATATTATCCACCTGAACCGCTACCACCACGGAAGTGGGTGACGGCTGCTGGTTTTGCGAAATGGTCGCTGATCAGCTTGGTATCCGGTATGGTGATTGCTGCGATTGCGAACTCAAGCGCAAAGTCTAAGCACAAGTCGGTTCGCTTCAGCTCTGGAGCGCAACCTTATCTGCAGCAGGCTAGAACCGCTGGTGCCCAGAGTCAGGTTCCACAGATTGCTGGTCAGCTGGCAAATCAGTTCCCGAATGCTCCGGTTGTTGCTGGAGGAATTGCTCTGGTTGGCTTGGCATCGGCTTTGTTGCTGCGCAATCAGTCTGATGTATTCATTCGCACGAGCACTTCTCGCACTGAGAAGGCCAGTAGTAGCAGCGGCAGCAGTTCAAGTGGTGGATACGGCGGGCACACCAGCTCATCGGGCCGGACACACGGAGGCGGGGGCGGAAAGTTTTAGCGATTAGCAGAGTATTGATTTGTAGAGTGTTAGTTAGTAAACAGTGGTTTAACTAGAAGGAGAGAGAATGGGATTAATCAAGGCAATAGCAGGTGCTGTGGGCGGAACGGCAGCCGATCAGTGGCTAGAGTTCTTTTCTATGGATTCACTGCCAACAAATGTATTAGCCGCCAAAGGACAAAAGGTAATCAATGGCCGCAGTTCCAATACCAGGGGGTCAGATAACATCATTTCGAATGGTTCTGGCATCGTCGTGGCTGACGGGCAGGCAGTCGCAATCATCAACAACGGGATGATTGTTGAATTCGCAGCCGATCCGGGTATGTACACCTTCGATTCGTCAACAACGCCAAGCATCTTTGCTGACACTGGCGGTTTCGGCAAGAACCTGCTGGCGGTCTTTGCTGACGGCATCGAGCGTTTTCAGCGTGGTGGCGGGGTCTATCAGGATCAGCGCGTCTATTACTTCAATGTCAAAGAGATCTATGGCAATAAGTATGGTACCGCTGAGCTGATTCCGTACCGTGTGGTTGACACCGATATCGGGCTCGACATGGATGTCGACCTGCGCTGCAACGGAGAGTTTTCGTATAAGCTGACCAATCCGATTCTCTTCTACCAGAATGTTGCCGGCAATGTCTCAGAAGACTACACCCGCGAGATGATCGACAGCCAGCTGAAGGCTGAGCTGCTGACCGGATTGAATATCGCGTTGGCTCGCATTTCGGCTCAGGGTATCCGCTACTCGGCACTGCCTGGACACGCCATGCAGATCGCTGACGAGATCAACGATATCCTGTCCAACAAATGGCGCGACCTGCGCGGTATCGAGGTTGTTTCGTTCGCGGTCAACTCGGTGTCGATCAGTGACGAAGACGAAAAACGCATCAAGGATCTTCAGGCAATGAAGAGCCTGCGTGACCCCAGTATGGCTGGTGCAGCGTTAGTTGCTGCCCAAGCAGATGCTATGCGTTCAGCTGCAGAGAATGAAGGTGGCGCTGCGATAGGCTTCATGGGTTTGAACCTGGCAAGTCAGGCTGGTAGCACCGCAACAGCAGCGACTCAGATGCTCACCCAGCCTGGTGTCGGTGGCCCGCCGATGACCTATCCAACGGCATCCGATGGTGGATTCGGCGCTGTCGGCGGCGCAGCAGCAGCTGTCGCTCCGGTAGCCGGCGTTGATCCGAGCGCCGCAGCAGTCGCACCTGCTGCACCGGTCGCTGAAGGCTGGGTCTGCCCAAACTGCGGCCAGACCGGCAATGCAGGCAACTTCTGCGCCAACTGCGGAACGCCGAAGCCAGTCGCTCCAGCTGCATGGACCTGCCCCACCTGCAACAAAGACGACAACGTGGGCAACTTCTGCGCCAACTGCGGAACACCCAAACCGTAACACACAAAAACATATGTGGATAAGAACCCCCAGGCCTCTATAGCTTGGGGGTTTGAGTTGATAATCAAGGCTGAAGCCACAGTGGCTTAGCGACACTAGTAGTTAGGATGAAAAAATGGTGACCTTAGCTGACATTCCCGAGTTTTTGCTACCCAGGTATGGAAAGTACTATGCTCCATTGCCCGATTTAGATGCATATCTGAAAAGAATTGGGTTGGAAGGTGAAGAGATACCTTTGACCCGAGAAGGCTTGGATAAGGTTATCTGGGCTCATCTTTCATCAGTGCCCTTTGAGAATATCGACCTGTTTGATTACGATCTCGTCGTTGACTTCGGTATTGAGGAGTTGTTCGATAAGGTTGTCACCAGGCATCGCGGTGGCTACTGCTTTGAGCTGAATGCGATTTTCATGGCTTTGCTGACTGCCTTGGGGTTTGAGGTCTATCCGATCGGTGTTCGCATTGTCAGTGGTGGCGAGGCTTTTATTCCGGCAATAGCTCACCGTTCGTCGATAATCGTCATCGACGATAAGCGCTATTTTGCCGATGTTGGCTTTGGTATGACCAGTGCTGCTGGTGGTTCGATCTGCGTCGACGACACTGAAGAACAGCAGGTCAGAGACACTGTGTTTCATGTCGAGGATCGCCCGAACAACCACAAGATCATCATGCGCCACAAGGAAGAAGGCCCCGCAACAGAGTTCCTGTTTATTCCGGACCCCTTCCCAGCGGTTGATTTCGTTGCTTATAACTACATGATGGCAAGAACCGGTTTTCGCAACAAGCGCATCGCGAACCTGCGTACTGAAGACGGAGCCTTATCTGTGGATGGAAATATCTTCAGGAAGACTATCAATGGCGAACGCATAGAGACTCCGATTGAAAACGCTGAAGAAGCGATGAAAATCCTGACTGAAGTCTATGGCATGGTACTGACAGAGCCTCTGCAGGAACTGGCAGAAACACCACCACCGCAGGCGTGATTCTATACTGAGATACAAGCCCCGATACAAGCACCTTGCACAATAGCATCAATATAAATTCGCACAATAAGGGAGTTTGGTTAATCAAATTGACTAAGCATTTATACGGCGGTTTAATGAATTAAAGCAGTTCATTTTTTTATCGAAAGGATGGCCAATATGCCAACACTGAATCCGAAAGAGAACTTGTTAAGAGTTCTGCATGGGCAGATGCCAGAGTATGTACCGCAGTATTCATACTACGGCCCGCTACCTGGTGTCGAAGGACCCCCACCGAATATGGGTATCGGCCTGGCTCCGATGCGCGGTGAAGTCAGAGAAGATGGTAGCTTCACCGACCTTTGGGGCGTACCCTTCACCTCTGTCGAAGAAGTCGGTGGATTCTCACTGCCCACACCTGATGAGTTCATTCTCGAAGATATCACCAGGTGGCAAGATTACATCAAGGTTCCAGAAAGAATGAAGGATGTCGACTGGAAAGCCGCAGCCGAGGAGAGCATGAAAAATCTCGCCTATGGTCGCGACACGACTTCACTCTGGTACGGCCCCAGCGGTGGCACTTTTCTGCAGCTGATGAACCTGATGGGCTTCAGCGAAGGCCTGTCTGCTCTGTATGAAGAGCCGGATGCAGTCAAGGAGCTCTTGCAGTTCTTCTTTGATTTTTACTATCCGATCGCCGAGCAGGTCTTCGACATCATCCAGCCAGATGTCATGAATTTGAGCGATGATGCCGCAACTGAGAAGAACCCCTTCATCTCACCGCTGATGTATCGCGAGTTCTTCGTGCCGATCTATCGTGAGTATGCCAAGTTCGCAATTGACAGAGGCATCCCGATTAACATGCATCTTTGCGGACGTGGCGAGGACTTCATTCCTGACCTGGTCAGAATCGGTGTTTGCAGCTGGGAGCCTGTGCAGCTTGAGAATGATATTCTCGAAGTTAAGGCCAGATTCGGTCGCCAGATGGTCATCGGCGGAGGTTGGGAAGGCCGCGGTCGCCTGACCGAGCTCGATGTTACCGATGAGGAGATTCGCCAGTCAGTACGCGACGCCTTTGATAAGTATGCTGTTGGTGGCGCATACATGTTCGCTGCCGCATACACACCCAGAAAGCGCGACGACGAGCTGACCACCCACTGGAACACAGTTCTGCAGAAAGAAGCCTGGGACTACGGACAAAACTTCTACAAGTAGTATTAATTACATGTGGATAAGAAATCAGGCGGTCGAAAGGCCGCCTGATTTTATTGGAGTGGTGTGCCCGGCATGGGCGATAACTTGGCGATGTCGCGGGGCGTGTTGTCGTCGCAGGCTGCGCGGCGGATTCTAGAGAAGCGAGTTGGGGATCTCGCTGTTCCAGACGATGCGTTTCAGTGAAAGCTGGGTGGGGTAGAGAATAATTATCGTTGGCGTGTTTTGCGCCAGGCTCCAGTAGTACAGATAGAAATCTCCTTTTGACTCAGAGACTGCTTGCACTGTTAAGCCGTCCGAGGGCAGGAGGCTTTGCGCCCTTGCATCCGAGGGCTCGCCCGGGTTGACTTCAAGCACGATACCGCCCTCGTTGCCTACAACCACGGAAGGGCCGACTACCGTACCAGCCAGGTAAACGCAGGCACCGAAGCCAGTAAGCGTTACTGCATGGCTGCCATCTTCTGTGGCTGTAACCGTGCCTCCTGTTATAGTAATCTCACCTTGATGAGCGAATAATGCGCTGCTGCTGTCAACGGCAGCAGTAATGCTTCCACCAGTGATACTGATCTGGCCAGAGGCAGTTGCTACAGCAATCGAACCAGGTGCATTGGCTTCGAGTCTACCTCCACTGATCCTGACCTGTGCTACTTCTGAGTAGACACCGAAACTGTCGGATCCTGTCACACTGATGCGCCCACCCGATATAGTCACAGGGTTTTCGGCTGTAAGCACTCCCTTGCTGTGCAATCCGCTTACCTCTATAGAGCCTCCAGAGATGGTAGCTTTTCCATCTATCACCCGAAGCACAGTATCCTCTGCGCCCTGACAGCGTAATATGGCTTGGTCAGTAACAAGAAGCTCAGCGCTATCCAAGAGAACAGCCGTGCTCGAAGCGCCAGAAACAAGAACTTCTCCACCTGAAAGTATTGCGGATCCGCTGGCAAGGTTCAGAGCGCAGGAATTGTCTGCGCTGGCGTGAATGGTTCCACCGGTGATAGTGAATTCCAGGTCGGGGTTGCCTGCCAGAACGGATATCGCGATGCTGCCGGGGTGAGTGCTTTCGATGGCTGCTCCCTCGGCGATTTCGAATCGGCCGGAGCCTTGGAGCACGATCATACCGGCGGGGTCGTCAGCGTTTCCGGCTAGCTCAGCCGTCCAAATCAGAGTTACTCCTGCCGGTATGTTGAGCTGCATTGATCCGGTTGCACCGGAGTTGTTTCCGTAGACCAGAATAGTGCCGCTGTGTGATGCGCCGGCGATGTCAAGGGCTAGTTGGATGTCGTGTTGCATTGTGGAGAAGTACATGCCCTGCCAGAGCCTGACGGTCTGATCGGCAAAGGCGGTGACGAGCTGGAAGGTGACAGGAGCGGCGAGCACCAGGGTAAGCAGCAGGGTGAGTAGCATGTTGATCTGTCTGCGGGGGTTGCTTTGCTGTCTGTTGTCTGAACCTGAAGGTTCGTTCACTGGAGCCTCCTTCTCTGTGAGGTAGCACGGGGTGTGCCTCACCTCGCTATCAAATGGTGCTCATAAAACATTAACGGATTCTACAGTGGAATAGATACGGGGGAGTGTGACAGCTGGACATCAAAAGCATTTCACAAGACAAAACAGCGTCCTTGCGGACGCTGTTTTGCTGCATCATAAGAATAACTTGAAAGGTACTCAGATTCTACCACACCATACTATCAAGCGTGGTCATCAAGCGGGTCGTCTCCGACAATGTTACGGATCTTGACATCGTAGACCTTGCCACCATGCTCTTTCCAGAAGAAAATCATACGCAGTGGAGCCAGGCCGTTTGCGATTGACAGATAGATATGTAGTGCGGTGAAGATCAGGAATCCCCACATGGTCAGATAGTGAATCAGACGAATCGTATGAATGCCGCCCACCAGGTCGGTGACCCATGCAAACAGGAACCAATTGCCAGTGGGAACCCAAAGGCAAAGACCCGTGAAAGCGATGAAGACGATCAGGCAGGGAACCAGCAGATAGGCCAGCTTCTGGGGAACGCCATACTTGCCACTGAGCGGGTGCTCCTTTTTAAAGAACAGGTAGTACTTGATCCACGGAATCAGCTGATGCCTATTGTCTTTTTGCGGTAGGAAGCTGAAGATGTCTCTGACCTGCTCGCGGGTGCCCATTGCTGGGGCTGACTTGATGAAGGGAGACGAAAGTACACGAAACAGCATGTTTCCTACCAACACAATAGCAAAGAACATGTGGGTGCCACGGCAGATACCCATGATTCCCGGTAAGAATGGGAAGTGGATAACAAAGCCTGTGAAGGATAATACTACGATTGAGATGAGGTTGATCCAATGAGTAATAACATACGCCAATGGATGCGCCTCACGATAATGAGCTAGATGTGCCATTATTTCACCCCCCAGGGGCTCGTGACAACCGAGAATTTCTTTCCGGTTTTCGGTTCGCTGATATGAATTGCGCAGGCGACACAGGGGTCAAAGCTGTGTACAGCACGTAGGGCATGAATCGGTTTGTTCAGATCCTCAACCGGCATTCCCATCAGGGACATCTCCATCGGCCCTTTGCGACCTTGCTCATCACGAGGCGAGATGTTCCATGTGGACGGAATGATTATCTGGTACTTCTCGATAATGTCATTTTTGATGTCCATGTAGTGGTAGAGCGCACCACGTGGTGCCTCCCACATACCTGCACCTTGACCGGTACGTTTGTCAGGCTCGATGAATGAGTCCGAGTTGCCTTCCTTGATTGCAGAAATCAACTCTTCGATCCAGGCTACCATCAGCTTTGAGACATAGAGGGTCTCGATGTTTCTGGCACCGGTACGACCCATGGTTGAGTTGAGCAGATCAATACGACCAGGAACTCCCAGAGCCTCAAGTAGAGCATCGATATTCTCAACGATAAATGGAACGCCACGGTTATAGGCAACAAGCAGCCTGGACAGGCCACCAGCCTCAAACACCATATCGTCATAGCGCGGTGACTTGTCCCAGGTGTAACGGGCACCAGCAGCTGGGTGTTCACCGTCGGGAATGATGTACTCGTCCTTATACAGAGGAGCAGTGATACCTTGACGCGGATTGATCGGAGTACCACTATCCTTTGCTGGGTCATAGAAACTGGATGCTGTTGTCTCTGTGATCAGGGTCTCATCCCAGTTCTGAACCTGCTGGTACTTACCAGGATTCATACTCCAGATACCACCAGGCAGGTAGCGTTCTTCAGGTAAGAACGAATCGCGTTCAAAGACGCCCCAGGCCAGATAGTTACCGTCGGTTTGGCCGTTGGAGAACTCATCCATATAGAAAGGTACGATTGCTAGAGTGTCTGGAACCATCGTACGCTCGACCCACTCTTCCAGGCGCTTTGCTCTGAACAGCAGGTCGTCGAGCTTTTCTTCGGTCGGCACAAACGCGGTTCCGCCTGGCAGCAGGGTCATCACGTGCGGCATTTTGCCACCGATGATGCCAGAGATCTCAGAGGCAACCGCCTGCATCTCCAGGGCTTCCAGGTAGTGCTGGGTTGCGATCAGGTCAAGCTCGGGCGGCAACCGATAGGCAGAAGAACCGTCATGCTCGACAGTGTCAAACCAGTTACCAGAGAAAATCGAAAGCTGACCGTTTTCTGCGAATTTTCTCAGGCGCTCCTGCAGGCCGGCAAAATCAGCCTCGGTCGTGCCTGCGTCGTTAGCCAGGTTGACCGCTTCAGTAATGTCGGCATTTAAGGCGTTGAGTGGGTTCACGTAATCCAGAGCAGCCAGGTTATAGAACCAGAGAATGTGAGAGTGCAAGAACTGTGCGCCCTCCAAGATGTTTCTGATGATACGCGCACCATTGGGAATGGTGATGCCGTAGCTCTTCTCCCCAGCTATTGAGGCAGCGTGAGCATGGCTGACCGGGCAGACTCCGCAGATGCGTTGGGTGATATAAGCAGCATCAGCAGCAGCACGACCTTGCAGTACAAGCTCCATACCGCGGAAGAGACCGCCAGTGATCCAGACGTCTTCGACGAAGCCGTCCTTGACTTCCATGTCAATGCGAAGGTGACCTTCGATGCGGTTTACCGGGTCGATTATCGAAGCGCCACTGGGTTTTCTGCCGATAGTTGTGCTGATCGGCAGTGCCAGGGATGGTGCATCTGTATCGCCGACCGGTGTGGCGTTGTCGCCATCAGCCACTATGTCGTCAAGGGTTACATCGTCTGTGCGCAGCATATCGTCAGTGATCGGGGACATATTCTGAGTCATCGTTACTCGCCTCCTTCCACTTTTTCAGAGGCCTCGGCAGCCGAGGTAGCCGGGGCAGCAGCAGCAGCATCGGCAGCAGCCGCCGCCGCCTTAGCAGCCTTGTCAGCGGCAGCGGCTTCGATTACTTCATCAACCTTTGTCAGTGATGCTGCCTTGGTCTTAGCGGCTGCATGAACTACTCCCTCGAAGTAACTGTCAAGAGAGTCTTCTTTGATCAGTTGTGCAGACAGAGCGCGGTCTGTCTTGGCTGCAACCTGCAGCATTGTTCTACTGGCAGCCTTCGAAGGATTCTTCAGATCCCAAGCACGCTCAGTCTCGAACGGAGCACCACCGTCGAAACGACCAGTGATCTTCCAGCCGATTCCGTGCACACCGAGAGCGGCTAAGACCAGTCCGCCTGTAGCAGCAGCCAGTGTTACCGGGCTGAAGGTGTAACCGAAAATGCGAACTGTGCGGAATCGCTTCAGGAACGGTGCGTTGCTGTCAACCCAGTTGTGCGTTGTATTTTTCGGGTTTGAGACCGAACAACCAATGCAAGGGGCTCCAGCTTCGACACACCAGCTGACCCGGCGGTTCCAACGAACAATCGGGCAGTTATTCTTTGTCTGTGGGCCTTTGCATCCGAGTGGATACAGGCAATAACCAAGCTTCTCTTCTTCGGAGCCAAACTTGTAGACAAACTCGCCATTCTCAAAATGACCACGGCGTGGGCAATTGTCATGAACGAATTGGCCGAACAAAAGAGAGGGCTTGTTGTGACGATCAAGTTCTGGCAGGGTGTCGAGTAGCAATACATCGATCAGTACTGCAACCAGATGCTCAGGATTAGAAGGGCAGGTTGGTACATTAATCAGCGGAGGAATCGAATCGATCTCTCCAGCAGCCAGAGCCTTCTGTAGAAATCTCTGCACTCCGGTTGCACCTGCCGGGTTCGGCTTAGCAGCCTGCCAGCCTCCATCAACTGCGCATGAACCAGCGCAAACGATGGCCTTGGCATTGTGAATAGCGTGCTTAACGATTTCGGTGTTCTTCTCATTTGCGATGCGGAGGGCATTGCCATCCCAACCTTCCATGATCGCGCCTTCGAAAACTACGATGTGTCCACCTTTAGCTATGGTCTGTTCTTTTGCTTCTTCAAGAGAGAAGCCAGCACCAGCCGAGAGCGTCTCAGAGTAGTTCAGTGAAATCAGCTCAAGCACAACAGTTGCTGCATCAGGGTTTCCAGCTTGAGCAAATGACTCCGTACAACCGGTGCACGAAGCGAGCTCCAGCCAGATCACAGGTGCCAGCCTGCCTTCGGCTTTGCCGATAATACTCTCAGCGATAGCTTCCTGAATCGTCGGAACGAAAAGCTCAGATAAACCCAAAGAGACTGCAACAGCTGCACATAACTCTAGGAATTTCCGACGCGTAACACCACGCTCGGCCAACATACCTTCGAGCCTGTCGACGTTTTCACTCTGGCCGACACAGCCGCTCGAACAAGTTGTTGTGATAATGGTGTTGGTTTCTACGCAATCGCTCCGCGTTGATCCAGGTATGCTACTGGATCGTTTTGTTAACATTTATACACCTCCTTGTGTTGCCCTTTCTTTACTCCTGCTTTCGGGGCACAAAGCAAGAGAGCTTATACTGCCATGAGACAAAAGCCTACCGCAGGCTAAAAGCCTGACCGTTGGCTTTACACGCCCTAGGTGTGAGCTATTAGCAGCTTAACAGCGTAAAACAGCGGTTCTCTGACCGCGAATCCCGGCTATTTTACAGTTCTCCGAGTAATTCGCACAATGCCCGTGCTGGGTGTCTCATCTGACAAAGCATCTTTATAGGCAAGTATTATAATTTAGCAGTAGCGATTGTGCAGATAACACAAGTCTACAAGTGGTGAAGGCATGCTTTAAAGGCATGTCATATGTGCGCTTACTACAAGAAGGGCACTCAAAGCAGAGGAGGATCTCATTGAGCGATCTGGTTCAGGTGCAAGGGCTTAGAAAAACCTTTAAGCTCTCTGCCAAACAGCGAAAGCTTGAAAACACCAAGCAGACACTAAAAGTAGCAGTAAACGACCTGTCACTAACTGCTAGAAAAGGTGAAATATATGGCCTATTGGGACCTAATGGCGCAGGAAAAACAACCGTTCTGCGCATGCTGGCAACGCTGATCAAGCCTGATGCCGGCGAAGCCTGGGTCGACGGATACAGCATCATCAGCGACCCTGAAAAAGTACGCGCCTCGATCGGCTTCCTGACCAGCGAACTGAAACTTGAAGAGTTCTTCAGCCCTGACTACCTCTTCGATTTTTTCTCGCAGTTGCACAAGGTGCCAACCGATGTTTCTATCCGCCGCAAAGCTGAATTGTTTGCGCGTTTCGGCATCGATGAGTTCGCCGGAGTTAAAGTAGCAAACCTATCATCAGGAATGAAGCAGAAAGCCTCCCTCGCGATCTCGATCGTGCACGATCCTGACATCGTCATCTTTGACGAGCCGACCAACGGTCTCGACGTGATAACCGCCCGCGTAGTCACGAACTATCTGGAAGAGTTGCGCGATCAAGGTAAGACGATCATCCTCTCGACCCACATTTTCTCGCTGGTTGAAAAGCTGTGTGATCGCGTCGGCATCATCATCGAGGGGCGTATGGTAGCCGAAGGCTCACTTCAAGAAATCACAGGTGGAGAAGATCTCGAAGAGCGCTTCTTTGATCTTTACAGTGCAAGTGTCGGGGAGGTGGTTTGAGTGTCTACCCAATCAGGTTTGTTTGCGATTATCGGTAAGGAGTTTCGCCGCTTTTTCACCGATCGGCGTATAGTTTTTACAACCGTCCTGCTTCCAGGTTTGATGATTTATCTGATCTATTCGGTAATGGGAAATGCATTGCAGGACATGATGGTGATTGACGAGGAGTACCAACCAGTGCTTTACGCGGTCAACCTACCTGATTCACTGGCTGGAGCATTCTCTTCTATTGGGATTGATTTCGAGCAGGTTGAGCCAGGCAGAATCGATGCTATACGTGCTGATATCACGGATAAGAAAGCTGACCTGCTGATAGTTTTTCCTGCTGATTTCGATGAACGAGTGGGTCGCCAACTCAGTGGTGAGCAAGGGGTGGATCCGCCTAGAATAGAGATTTTCTTTAACTCGACTCGCACCGAGTCAGCCTACCAGTATCAGGTTATGAGGGTCTTGCTTGACCAGTATAAGACCGCACTGGCTCCGTTGTTCGCGGTGAATGCTGGGTCAGATTCGTCTATGGATACTGGCGGTGCGGGTGCAGGGAGCAGCAGCGGGGCAGGCGAAGAGGTTGACGATCCTGCCAGTGGAGAATTACCGTCTTACGACCTTGCTACTCAGGAAGATGCTGCTGGTTTCATGTTTGCGTCACTGCTACCGATGTTCATCATGGTGTTTCTGTTCAGCGGATGCATGTCGGTCGCACCAGAATCAATTGCAGGCGAAAAGGAACGCGGCACCATAGCTACTATGCTGGTAACTCCACTTGCTCGGTGGGAATTGGCATTAGGAAAGATAATCTCACTTGCATGTATTGCGTTGCTAAGTGGTCTATCCAGTTTTCTGGGCGTAATGCTGTCCCTCCCAAAGCTGATAGGCGATGCGACCGATGAGCTGGTTGGTCCGGTGCTCTACGTTCTTTCTGACTACCTGCTTATCCTGGCAGTAATACTCTCAACAGTGCTGTTGTTCGTCGGTGTAATCTCACTGCTTTCAGCAGTTGCCAGAACCATCAAAGAGGCTACGACCTATATAACCCCGCTGATGCTGGTGGTACTGATGATAAGCGCCATGGGCGTATTCGCCCAAGGTGCTGCCGAGAATTACCTGTTCTATCTGATACCAGCCTATAACTCTGTGCAAAGCATGGTCGGAGTATTCTCGTTTTCATACAACCCAGCCTGCATCCTGATTACAGTCGGAGCTAACCTTGCCTACACGGGCATCTGTGTCGCAGTACTCACCTGGATGTTCGGAAACGAAAAGGTGGTGTTTACCAAGTAGAGCCGCAAAGCGCCTGTGCCACGCGTCACCACCGCGGCTGCGCTACACGCCACCACCGCGGCTGCGCTACGTGCCGCTGTCGCGGTTGCGTCAGCTATGCTACCGCCAGGGAAATGGCGAGGCTGGTAGCTCGATGCGGATGCGATCGAAAATCGGCAGGTCGATGTAGTATGAACCGCCAAGCTCTCCGAAGCTCCAAACACCGACAACCAGCGAAAGTGACACCAGTAAGGCAGCTGCAAGTTTATATATATCACGGCGTAAGGTGCCTCCGATAACCAGTAAGCCAGCAGATATCAATCCAGCAGGCCAAAGGGTCAAGAAAGTGTTGATGAAGGTCGAGAAGGCGTAGTACTCAAGCCGCCAGAGTTGAAGCAGACAACCAACTGTGATAATCAGAATGCTGTAACCAGCTCTCAGTACTCTCCATCCGTTGTACCCTGGAGTGCAAAGAGTTATCAGCCCAGCAAGGATAACCACTAGCGGCCAATAGCGCCAAAAGAATTGATCAACAAAAATACCCAACAGGGCAATGACTCCAAAGCCAACCTGCAAAAAGCCAAGAGTAAGCGCCGCGCTGATTCCACGGTTTGCAGGCCGGCCGCTGCTGTCGCTTAGATCTGGATCAACCGCATCAAAAGCCTCTGAGTTCGATGAGACCCAAGCAGCACCAGGAGTAGTTTCTCTATTGCGTATAGCTGACATTTCGCTGGTTGCTGAAGCCTTGATTTCTATTGGTCGGTAGTAGTCGATCGGACTTTTGGGAATCACGAAGATCAGGATCAAATATATAAACGAAGGAATTCCAAATGTCAGCACCATAAACACCACGCCATAGATACGCACGATGGTCGGGTCAAGCCCAAAGTACTCAGCCAGTCCAGCACAAACCCCTGCAACCATTGCGTTATCACTGCGATATAGGCGCTTTACTCCATCCAAGAAAAGACCAATCTGAAAAAGTAGAGTCTGCACGACCAGCACATAGGCGCAGGCGTGTCGTGGAATAACCCTCGTCAAATACATCAACCAGATTAACCAGAACTACCCAGCATTGATAACAGCGTTGTCAACTTGTCATGTTCAAGGCAAATAGTCGCATTCAGAATAGGATAGTTGTATAATAGCGTCACAACTAGCCAGAGTAACTAGATGTGAGCTGCTCAATTACAGCACTGAACCAGAAACGACACCAAAAATGAAAAAAGTCGATCAGGCTGTTTGGCAAGGCTGGTAATTTAATTAGCAAGGGGGTAAAAAATGAAATCGTTATTTAAGAAGGCGTTGGTCGCGTTTGCTGCTGTCGGTATGATGCTTTGGCTTTTACCAGTAGTAGCTTTTGCTGATGAAGACATCTGTCAGATTGTTGGCAGCGATGGCATTGTTGTCCAGGGTTACGATGATTTCGGAGATGCACTGGATAATGTGGAGGATGGGCAGACGATAAAACTGCTTACGAATATCACTTACTATAGCGGTATCGTGATCACTGGAAAGAGTATTACTTTCAATGTCAATGGCTTTACTCTGCGAATAGAAAGTACAAACGGTACAAACAGCGATCACAGCATTGCACTTGAGGTGGGTGCTGGTGGCGAAGTGCTGCTTAACGATTCGGCAGGTGGTATCTTAGATTGTCGAGGAGGCTGTTATGCGGTTTACGCCCATAATGGCGGCAAAGCTACAGTGACCAATACCAGGGTAAGCGGTAACTACGAAGAATCCAGCGCCGTTTATGCAACAGGTGTAGGTTCGACAATAACAGCAAAAGGCTACGCCTGGTATGGCTGGTATAGTGCAAGAGCCACTGATGGCGGCACGGTAACAGTTCATGGCACAACGAATGGCGGTGGCGGTGTGCTTGCCAGAGGTGTTGGCACGACTGTTATTATCGGCGGCGACTCACATGGTGGCGGCACTGCAGTGAATGCAGGCAATGGCGCTGTGGTTCATGTTCTTGGGTATGGGCATAGCGCTGGGACAATCGGTGTTTTTTGCTTTGGCGGCGCTGAAGTGACTATCGACAAAGGTCTGAATACCACTGCTACCGCTACTTATGTCAGAGTTGACAGCATTAATAAATCTAAAGATCAGCACGAGCCTGTCTCTGGCAAAATCAGTTACGATGAGTATAGAAATAATGACAGCATTGTCTGGATAGGATATCTGAGGATAATCATTATTACCCACCCAGAAGACCTGATAGTCTTTGAGGGTGCTATTACTGAGAGCCTTTACTGCGAAGCTGAGCTATCAAACCTCGCAACCCCTACCTATCAGTGGTATAGCAACACTTCAGCCAGCAATGTCGGTGGAACGCTTATTGCTGGCGCAACAAGCTCAACCTTCCCGCTGCCAACGACACTGACCAAAGCGGACAGTCCTTACTACTATTACTGCGTAGCTTCCGGCAGCACCGAGGTCTTTGCCACTAGTGACGTGGCAACAGTAACTGTAGTGGCTTTACAGATTGCCATTATCACCCACCCAGAAGACCTGACAGTTACCGAAGGTGCTATTACAGAAAGTCTTTACTGTGAAGCAAAAATGTCTAACCTCGCAACCCCTACCTATCAGTGGTACAGCAACACTTCAGCCAGCAATGTCGGCGGAACGCTTATTCCTGGTGCAACAAGCTCGACCTTCCCGCTGCCAACGACACTGACCAAAGCGGACAGCCCTTACTACTACTACTGTGTAGCTACCGGCAATGCCAATGTCAGTCTGACGAGCAACGCTGCTACTGTGACAGTTATAAAACCTGGTGAAAGCACTTTGCCACCAACCGCTGACAATGCTTTGCCAGTTATCTGCTTCGCATTGTTAAGTCTCTTTGTGGGTTCTTACAGCATCATAAAAAGTCGAAAGCAGACAATACTACCTGACTGAGTTTGCTGATTACCAGATCCAGTACACTAACGGGCGAGCCAGGTTCGGGAAGCTAAACACCTGGCTCTGGCTGCCCGAGTAGCAAATCATTTCTAAGCGCTAGACCAAGAAGACAGCGGAACCATTAATAAAATTGGCTTTGAAGTCTCATACGATTTCGGCGGTGTTCGCCTCGCCATGTGGCTGAGCCTCTGAGCTCGTAGTTACTGCTAGCGCTTTGTCTTATTATGGCGAATCCGCCTTCTCACTGCCCAGGCAGCCTCGAGCACTAAAGCAAGAACTTCTCCCCATGGTTTTTAGGATCGCCTTCTACGGCACTGGCGAGCCATGAAGCGATGGAGTGGCCATCCTGCATCTCTGCGGTGAAGAGCGTCGGGCTGACGGAGAACGTGTGTGGAGTCGTGTGGGTGTCTGGGTTAAGCGCGTAGTCGGTGAGAAAGTAGTAGAAGTTGGGAATCTCAGCTTTTAGCCGCTTGACCAGCGCAATCAGCGTTTTGTGGAAGATGGCTTGAGCCTCGGGAGTGATTGCGAGGGTGTCGTTTAGCAGCTTGTTCATTAGCTCGGTCAGGAGTCCGTCCCAGACCGAATTGGAGTGCAGAAAGGTCGTATGGGACGGCAGCTGGTCGCTGGCATACTTGAACAGGTCGGCTATCAGGTCGTTGCTTTTGAGGTAAGCCTGAATCGACGGGTCGACCTTCCAGGTGTCCCTGGCGACGTCCGGCCAGAGGTCTGAAGTCATGTGCGATGCCTCGGAGTAGACCGTGATATTAGGGCAGTCAGGATATGCGGATAAGATCGCTGGGCTGTTGCCGACGCTGCCGTATCCACCGGCACTCTGTCCGCCGATGAAGATGGCTTCAGGCGTGTCGGGCAGAATGGTTTTGAGCGCCTTGAGTGCAGTTGCGACATTTCGCGAGCCATGGTGATGGAGGGTTTTCGGATTGCCGTTTAGGTCTGTGTAGGGGAAGTCGTTGTTGCCGAGATGGAAGTCTCCGGTTGCATAGGGGAGGTTCAGCGCATACCAGTCGCTGAATGGGCTGGCGGCAGCAGGTGCGAGGGCTGCGGGTGCGGGGGATGCGGCGGTTGCGGTTGGGCTGGCGGCTGCGGGTGCGGGGGCTGCGGCGCTCAGGATGCCGACCAGTGAGTTCGGCAGCATTTGAGTCGAAACACGATCGATATAGAAGACCTCGCTGACACCTGGAGCTCCACGCAGCGAGAACGGGCGGGCAGCTGAGTATTCTGACCAGGAGAGTCCGCCGCCGTTGAAGTACACAAGCAGCTTGTTAACTGTTCCTCTGCGCAGGGTGATGTAATAAGGGGATCCATCGCTGCTGATACATCCTTCCAGTTGAATCAGATACCAGGTGCCTGCTTGCATGGTGCTTAAGTCTGACTGGTTGAGCTCGGTTAGCATGGTCGGTTTCCTCTCGGGTTGCATCGGCTACCAGCTCACTCCGACAGCGGCTGGCAGTTCGGGCAAAAGTAAACACTGCCGCCCAGATACTGCTGCTTGACAATCTCCGAGCGGCAGTTGGGACAGCCCTGCTTTCTATAGGTCTTACTGCTCAAGATGGTTTGGTATCCGCCAGGCGTGCCAAAAATGGTTCTCTCGGTATCACGACCACCCAGCTCAATCATCTGTTGGATAGTAGAAACAACAGCATCGTAGAAGCCCTCGACCTGATCTGCACTCAGCGTACTCATCTTGCGCTTTGGATGCAGCCCCGCATTAAACAGGATATCCTGCGTTACCCCATTGCCGATTCCAGGAATCCGCTGCTCTGTGGCAATGAAAGCCTTCGTACTCAGCTTCAGGGTCGCATCATTTATCAGGCTCTGAAAATACTCCAGCGTAAACCTGGCATCACAGGCACCGATACCGTTGACATCAAGCGCATAGTACATATTGTCTATGACTGCATCCCTCGCCATCACGCCAATGAAGCAATACATCAGAGTGGTAACATTCAAAAAGCTGCCATCATCAAACTCCAGCAGCAACTTGCTCTTATCAGGACGTTTCTGCCCAGCTGCAAAGTAGCGAATAGCCGCCCCATCGCGAAAAAGCAGAATCTGGTCTTCAATCTCAACCTCGATATAGAAGCTACGACCGATAGCGCCAGTAACCTGCTTACCCGATAGCAAGCCATCAAACTCGTCAGGATCACCACCATAAAAAGTAAACTTGTGATCGGTAAAGTTTCCCCCGACTGAAACAATGGTCTTGCCAACAATAGTCTCCCGCAAATCTCGCGCTATCGTTCTTGCCTCTGGTAGCTCAATCATGATTTTCTCCCCAGTCTGCGCCCTCGCTCGCATCTCGGCGGCGATTTACACGGCACCACTTCTAAATACTGCTGTTGATAGTCTACACTGAATAGCATGAGACCAGTGCAGTTAGCAATCTTAAACACAATCATGTGGATAAGCCCTCCGCCCTCCACTCTGCTTGACATTGGCTGCGGCGACGGTGCTTTCATACGTGTGCTTGCCCAGCGTCTGCCCGGGGTCAGTGTTACCGGCATCGATCCTGTCATGCACGAGCGAGTTGAGCAGGTGGGGCGCATCCGATTCGCTCGAGCAAGTGTCGAGCAGCTACCCTTTACGCCCGACACCTTTGATGTTTGTGTTGCAAGTCTATCTCTTCATCACTGGAACGATGTTGTAGCTGGGTTATCAGAAGCTTATCGAGTATTACGACCAGGAGGTTATTTGGTTATCGGTGACCCACTGCTGAAAGGCTGGTTGAGCAATCGCTTCCTGGGTTGGCTGGCTCAAAAAACCGACGGAGGCGCATTTGCTGATCCAGTGGAGCTCATCGCCAAGTTGGAACGCGCAGGTTTCGCTGAAATCAGAATCGATATGGTTGAAAAATCGATGCAATCGCTCTTTTTGGTGACAGCTAGAAAGCAGTCTCCTGGTCAGTAGCTGCCCGCAACAAACCGACTCACCCAGCACTGGAATGACTCTCCTTGCCACTCTCCAGCACCAGCCAGCCAGCCAATCAACCGCCAATCAACCAGCCAGCCAATCCTGACAGTAATTCCGGCTTTCAGGCCATTTCTGCAACTTTTTTGCGGTTGGGGCGCAGGAGAAGGCGCAAAAAGGCTTCATTCGTGTTGCATATGCAACAAAAATGTGGTAAATGCAACATAATAGTTGCATTTACCACGAAATATGACGATTCAGAAGCCACTTTTTGGCGCCCAACCGCAAAAAAGTTGCAGAAAATGGAGAAAAGCTGGAATTGACTGGCTTGCGGGTGGTGGAGGGGGTTGGAGAGTGGTGGAGGCTGTAGACGGGGCTGTAGACGCCAGATGCATCAGGTTGACGCCACACCGACGTGGTGCCTCGCAGGCTACTCGCAAAAGCTCAGGTAAAGACACTGTTGAAGCGGAGTGAAGCTCATGGGAAGATAGGTGTAGCCTTCAAAACCAAGGTCTTCCAGCTCAGGATAAACGAGGTCTTCTCCACTTGTGAATTCTTGTCTTTCAAGTGTGGTGCCGTCCCAAACTATGAAGTAAACAGAGTAGTAGTTCATATGGGTGGAGTACTGAATCAGGCCACCAAGACCATTTGCGAAGAGATTGGAGTGGCTTCCACTTAAGTTGGGGTAGTGCTGGGTGAGCGTTCCGTCGATTAGCAGGTAGTACTCGTACTGGCGAGCGGCTTCGAATTCACCGGTCTGGATAATCATCTCAGGATTCGAGTCCTGGTTCAGGTCATAGAGGCAGTAAATGTCGGGAATCTGCCTGCTGGGCTCAGCGAAGCGTTCGCGGTTTGCGCGGTCGAGCATGGCCAGGTACTGCGGCAGGGCATCGTTTTCTGCAACTGCGAACTCAGCCGGACGAGACTCAGACAGTGACCGAACGACGCTTTGGGTATTAGTCAGCGTCGAAGCGTAGCTGATGCCGAACTCTGAGATCCAGTAACTGGGAATCTGGTTGCTGAGGCTGGCGCTTAGCAAAATCTTATTGAAGCCTGCGTAGTGGGTGATCCAGACGTCCTCGGTGGTTTCGTTCTCGTTTAACATGAACCGACCTGCGGACTGGCTGTCAGAGGATCCGGCGAAATATGTCAGTATGTCCTCAGTCACGTCGCCTTGGGTTACGCCACCTTGGGTTGAGCCACCCGGGGTTGAGCCGTTACTAGCTACGTCGCCATCGGTGAAATAGATGTTGCGAAAATAACAGGACTGAGGCGATTCGCCGTAGACTTGCACCACCGGATACCCCGTCGGGCTTTCAAAAACGGTGACGAAGCAGCACTCCGAGTTCCAGTAGTCGTTGGCGAACGACTGAAAAAAGCTGACCTCAGGCACGTGTAGAAGCTGCACCATCTCGCCGTCAAGATAGCTCCAGATTTCGATCGTGTACGACTCAGGCAGCGGAACCTCATTACCGTCAATATTTACTCCCAGCAGCTCTCCATTCATGTAAACCACAAATAGATCGCGCACTCCATCCTGGTTGAAATCCATCAGACTGACAACACAAACGCCAGCGAAATAGCTGGTACCCCAGGCAAAGGTGTCAGTCGACGCGGTATCCAGAACCCGCGCATCACCGTAATCGTCGACCAGCTCAAGGTACTTACGGTAGTACGCCTCGTATGCATTTACTGGAGCGCCAGCGCCAGAGCCCTGCGAGTTACTACCTGATGGGGGTCTGTTGGACTGCGATCCGCTGCATGCCGATAAGGTTAAGAGCGCAAAAACCAATAATGTGGATAAGATCACCCTCGTGTTGTTGGGACGGCGGGTGCTGCAGCTGGAGGAAGCTGAGGCTGCAGATGCGGTGATGGCGGTGTTGTTGCTGTTCTGGTCTGTCGGCTTCATTCGGTGTCCTGACTAGGTGGCTTGGCGGTATGGCGCAAAAAAACACAGGAGGTTATGCAAGAGGTTCATATGATATTACATAAGATAAAAGATACGCGTGCAAACGTGACGATAACCGCTACTGCAGCGGTGAACTTTGCCACAAGTGGTGTGTGCAGATGCTGGTTGCAGGTGCTAAAACCAAACAGCATTGTTACGTTACATTAATGTATCCATTTCTGCTACGCGCAACAATCGAACGTTTATTATTCTACTCGTATGTTCAATATTGGCTGCGCTGTAAAGGCGTGGTGCAAAATTTGTACGATATAAGGAAGCTTGCTGTGAATGCAAAGACAAAACCAAAAACACGCATTTCGGTACCTATGGCGCTTGTACTGAGTGTTTCTCTGGTTGGCTGCCAGCAGGCAAACTTAAAGCCAGAAGAACAGCAGGAGAACTTAAACGTCGTCGATGACAGGTCAGAAGATGGGAATCGAGAATGGATTCACTTCATAGGCGGAACCGGTCGTGACCACTTTGCGTCGGTCATAGCCACAGACGATGGGGGATGCATTGCTGTCGGCAGCTCAACTTCAACAGATGGTGATATACCTAAAAACCGCGGGTACTTTGATGCCATAATAACCAGGTTCGATGTGGATGGAAGCATCGTATGGGCAAGAAGCATTGGCGGCAGCCAAGATGATGTGTTTCTATCGGTAGCGCAATCAGCATCTGGAAACTTTGTTGCAGTTGGCTGGTCCGACTCTAATGACGGTGACATATCTGCAAGCAAAGATAATTCAAAAGCCATCATTACCCTGTTCGGCTCAGGCGGAGACCTTATCTGGGTTAGAAGTATTGAAATAGAGGATATCAGCATATTCCAATCCGTCATATGTACCTTCGATGATGGATTTGTTGCTGTTGGCAGTTTACGCTACTTTGACGAAGGTGTCGCTGACCTCGAGGGATGCATTGATGCAATAATCGTCAAGTTCGATTCATCCGGAAACCTGATATGGCTAAAAAGGGTTGGCGGAAGCGGTTGGGAGTCCTTCTCCTCAGTTGTACAGGCTGGAGATGGCAGTTTGATTGCTGTAGGAAAATCCAGCTCAGACGATGGAGACATTCCTGGTAACAATGGCCAGGTTGACGCGATGATTGCAAGATTCGATGAATCAGGAAACCTGATTTGGGTTCGAAACTTCGGCGGTAGTCAATGGGACACCTTCCAAACAGTAACGCTTTCACAGGATGGTAAGGTTGTCGCTTCAGGCAGGACAAGCTCAGTAGATGGTGACATACTTAAAAGCGATGACGACTCAGGTGCGTTCGTTGCCAGCTTCGACCTCGACGGCAACATCCAGCACGCGTGGTGCTTCAGCAACAACGAGATAAGCGACATTACTTCGTTGCAGCGCTGTCAAAACGGCAGCTATGTGGCAGTTGGTGTACTGTGGTCGGATGTTGGCAGCAATCCTGATGTCACAAGTAGGCGAGTAGCTATCGTCGTAGGTCTCGACCCGGAGTACAACCTCACGTGGTCGTCGGAGGTCTTTCCATACTACAAATACTTTGCATCCGTGACGCAAACCACGGATGGCAGCATTGTGATTGTCGGTTCGCTGACCGAGATCAACGATTACCCTGGAAAACCCTACAAACCTGACGCAATAATAATCAAGCTCTACATAGAATGAATTGGTTCAGCTAGCCAAGCAACAAATCAATATGAGGACAAAATCCAGTTCTCGACATCGGAAGCCTCAGTCGATCAGCGTGTCTAAACGACCGATGACCAGCTCTCCGGCTTCGAGTAGCCGCTCGATTCTCCAGGCATCCTCGGCTTCGCGATTTCGGGAATGCTCGGTTGGCGGATTGTAGTTTATCTGCATGGTTATCAAATAATCTCCTCGCCAGATCTCGAGGCACCACCAGCCGTTTCCGTTCTGATCTACAAGGAAACCACCATCGCCGATTTCCTCAGCCGGAATGATTGACTGGTTATGCACGTTGCTTTCGCGAGCGTCAATCGTTGTCTGAATCAAAGCTGCAATGCCACCGTTGTCTTTGGCTCTTCCATCTAGCAATGCGTCCTGGTATAGGAAAATCTGAAAAATGTACTCGTCAGAATAATACGAACTGAAGATGTCATTCAGCCCTCCGGGCACTTCATCGTGTATGACATCAACTTCACCCATGTCCGTAATTATCTCCACGTCAAGTAATCTCTCAATGTCTTCTGCGGTGATCAGTTGTGTGGTCATAATCAGCTCAGCGGCTTGCTCTGATCCACCAGAGCCGGAGCTGCCGTTACCGCTACCGCCGCTGGCACTGCCTCCGCCACCGGAGTTGCCGCCACCAGAATTGTTACCACCGCATGCAGTCAAGCCAGAAAGAGTAAGAGCAATTATTAATACCAGGCTAAAGAGTCTTTTCATGTTTGCCTCACCTACGTGTTGTTGGACGGTCCATTGGTGTTGTTGGGAAGTTCAACTGTGCTATCGACTGAACTCAGGGGCTGAGTGGAGGCTGCCGCCGCCGCCTGCGCCTCGGCTGCTGCCGCCTGCGCCTCGGCTGCTGCCGCCTTCTTCCTCGACTGCATATACGCAATACCACACCCGATAGCGACTAGCACCAAAACCGCGAACAGAATCCACAGTGGATTAAACCCGCCACCAGTGCTACCACTCTCCGGCGTCTCCTCAGAGTCTTCAGTGTCTCCCTGGGAGCTTGGCAGGTCGGGCTTTTCCGCTTGCTTGCCGGCGTCACTACCTGATCCATCTTCCGTGTCGCCTTCCTCAGGGTCACCGGCTTCTTCACCAGAACCCGGACCGGTAGAAGGGGTACTTGGTGTTGCCGGTGTTCCTGCAGGCGTGATGATTATATCGCCATAGAGTGAAAAGAATCCAGAGTTACCACTATTTGAATAGTAGATACCAACCTGGTCTCCGCTGGTTCCCCATTTTGCAGTGGCTCCGCTGTTGACTGTAAGGGCTGTGGATGAAGCTTCAGCATAAGTCGGAACACCACTGGGAGCGTCCCAGGCGCAAACAACACTGTTCCCGACAATAGCAGGTTCACCTTGAAACATCAGAACAACATCACTGTTGGTTCCGCCGACGATCTTGCCGTAGCAGAATACGAAGCCACCACTGATCTCTACCATACCCTTATCGTCAGTCAATATCGCAAACCCGGTATTTGCACAAACCGTACCGCCGCTGACATACACCTCAGAATCGATGCCGATACCTTTCAGCGCTTCGCCACCACCGTAAGCCTCTACCCAGGCATTGCCAGAAACCGACACTCGTCTACCCTCGATAACTGGTCTGTCAGCATAACTACATACACTGCCGCCACTGACAGATACGTAAGAATGAGGACCAACAGCTGATAATGCAGAACCGAACTCGTTAGAGATCGAGCCACCAGTGACAGTTATGTTGGAGTCTTCACCTTCAACTCGGACAGTCCAGTCAACACTAGCCTCAATTGTGCCTCCAGAAATACTGATCACGCCTTGGGGTGCATCATTTAAGATTGCATGGTATTGCTGTGACCTAACAGTACCGCCGACCACACTGACCAGCGAGGTCTCA